>JABWCD010000020.1 GCA_013359265.1 Candidatus Hydrogenedentota bacterium | reverse complement strand
AACCTACAGTAGCACACGCACCAGGAATCGGCTAACATGCAATCAACCAACCCCGGTTCCCTAACATTTCACTTGGTCTACAAAACGGGGGCCGCCCACCCAGCGTGTTGCACTGGGGTGGGGCTTGGTTTTGCTTTTTTTGGCGAGACAAGGGGTCTCGATGGTTTTTCGACCAAGTGCGAAACGCACGGGCCCGCATGTCTCGCAGCGAGTCATCCGCTCATTTGCATGGACGCTCAGCATTCCGCCGATTGGCGTCGAAACGCCTGCCGCGGCGTTCGCCGGGGTATGTTCTGATCGTGAAGATTACGAGCGGCGTTGATCTCCATGACCATCGATGGCGGCGGTTGAGCTGCGCAATCAATTAATCATGGTCTCTCCGCCTGGACATCAATATATCCCAGTTTCACCGCAGTGTTGTCGCCATTTTTGTTCCGAACGGTGAGGTAGACGTCGTATACGGCGGAGAGAGTGTAAAGGTGCTGGGGGTGTTGTTCGGTGCTTGTGGCGCCGTCGCCGAAGTCCCAGAGCCAGGAGAGGATGCCTGACGCGCCGGGCACTGATAGGTCTTTGAACTGGACAGCGGCGCCGGCGATGGGGCGGCGGGTGGATGCGACGAAGTCGGCGGCTGGCGCGGCGGGCTGTTTCACGGTCACGCAATTTTGGCGGACACGGACATCAGACCCGCTGGTAGACGTGACGGATAGCGATACGGTGTAGCTGCCGGTGCTTTCATAGGCGTGGACGGGATTGCGCTCGGCGCTGGTCGCGCCGTCGCCGAAGTCCCATTTCCAGGCGGTTACCGGCGCGGCCCCGGTGAGCACGCGGGTGGCGTCATTGAAGAGCACGAGTTCGCCGGGGCGCGCGCGCGCGTTGGAGACGCGGAAGTCGGCGGAGACGATTGCATTCGCAGCGACGTGGACGAGCGTGTCGGCGTAGCCCGGGGAAGTGAAGCGGACGAGACAGGTGTTTCGTCCGGGTTTCATCGCCGCGCGCGCAACCGAAAATACGATTGCGGTGCTGTCGTTCGGCCCGGCGCTGAAGAACTGACTGGGGGACACCGTGAGCCAGGGCGCATCGAACTGGGCGCTTATGGAGAGCCGGGCGCCGGCGCGTGGCGCGGCGACTTGAATGGACTCGTTGAGTTTGGCCGTGCCGAGGTCGATGGCGTTCGGAGTGACGCGAAGCTGTTCGCCGGCCTGTTCGCCGCAGCCGGCCGAGAGGAACGCGATTGCGACGGATAGCGTCAATGACCAGGAGAAGGCGGCGCTTTCGCGCCACACGCGAAGGCGATCCGCGCGGACGCGGGCCCGTTTGTTGGCCGGCTTGATCTTGGACAGCATGTTCGTCAATCGTTTGGTGCGTTCGCCGTAGCTTACCGCAGGGAGAAGGTTGTGCGCATTCTGACCAGAGTAGTTGTCATGCTGGCATGTGCCTGCGTTGCGTTGGCGGATGCGGCAAATACGACGACGCACGACGTGGCGATGCACGATGGCGTTGTATTGAAGACGGACGTCTACCTGCCGGGGAAGGCCGCCGACGCGTACCCTGCTGTTTTGGTCCGCAGTCCGTATCCGCGTGCGGTGGTCGCCACGCAATCGGCGAATCTGACCGAGAAGGGATTTGCGGTCGTAGTGCAGGACGCACGCGGCACCGGCGACAGCGGCGGCGCGTTCACCGGGTTTCTGGACGATGGCTGGGGGACGAACCGAGATGGCGCCGAGACCGTTGCGTGGATTCGTGAGCAGCCTTGGTGCGACGGGAACGTGGGAACGATGGGAGGATCGGCTGCGGGCAACACGCAAGTCTTGCTGGCGCCGGTAACGCGCGAGGTGCGCTGCCAGATCATCGAAGTAGCCGCATATGACTTCTATCGCGACCTTGCGTACCCCGGCGGCGTGTGGCGGCCGGAGCAGAGCGATGCGTGGTTCAAAATGTTCGGAGAGAAGGGCGAAGCGGCGCGCGCGACTTTGCGGGCGCACCCGGCGTACGACGAATTGTGGGTGGGCCTTAACGCCGAGGTGAAAGCAGGCGACGTGGCCGCGCCCGCGCTGCACATCGGCGGCTGGTTTGACATCTTCAAGGACGGCACGTTGCGCGCGTTCACATCGCGCCAGGAGCGCGGCGGCGAAGGCGCGAAGGGAAATCAAAAGTTGATCATGAAATGGTCCGGGCACGGGGACTATCCGAAGGACTTGCCGCTGAAGTTTCCCGAGAATGTATTCGACGTGAAGGTATCCAAACTGCGCGACCGCATGCTTGCGTATTGGCTCAAGGGCGACGGCGAGATCGGGGACATTCCCACGGTGCAGTATTACGTCATAGGGGACGACACGCGCACGGGCGCGCCGGGGATGGAATGGCGTACGGCGAACCGCTGGCCACCGTTTCCGCCGCACACGAAATCGTTGTACCTTTACGGACAGGAGTTGCAGGAGGCGCCGCCGGAGAACTTTGTGACGCGCACGTACACGTACGATCCCGCGGATCCGTGTCCGACGACGGGCGGATGCAACCTGACGATTCCGTTTGGTCCGTTCGATCAGCGCGTGTTGTTGGAGCGCAAGGACGTGTTGTTGTTCACGGGTCCGGCGCTCGAGGCACCGGTGGAGATGACCGGACCAGTGCGCCTGAGGTTGTTTGTATCGACGGATGCGCCGGACACGGATTTCTGTGCGAAGCTTATCGACATCTATCCCAAGGGGGACGACCGGCACATTCTCGCGCTCGAATCGATCCAACGTGTGAAATACCGCGACGGATTCGAGAAGCCCGCGCCGCCGCTAACCCGCGACGAGGTCGTGCAAATCGAGATCGATTTAGGCAGCATCAGTTGGATATTCGACAAGGGCCACCGGGTGGCGATACTGGTTTCGAGCAGCAACTATCCGCACTTCGAGGTGAACCCCAACAATGGGGACGATTTCCCGACGATGGAAACCATGCGGAAAGCGGACAATTCGATCCACATGGGCCCGAAATTTCCGAGCGCGTTGATCGTGCCGGTGCGCTGGCCCGACCTGGATACGGACGGCGACGGAGTACCGGACGAAATGGAATGGAACAACGGCACGGATATTCGCGACGTGAGTTCGAAGTAGTCGTCATGCCCTGTTGGGCACCCAGAAACCATGGGAATGCAATTTCAGATTTGAAATCTCAGAGTTCAAAGCAATACGAGCGGATTGTCTTAAAGGTCTGTTTTCTGAGTAGTTGTCATACCCCTGTCGGGGCACCCAGAAACCATGAGAATGCGATCTCAGATTTGAAATCTCAGAGTTCAAAGCAATACGAGCAGGATGCCTTAAAGGTCTACTTTTGGAAAAGTCGTCGTGCCCATATCGGGGCAACTGGAAACGATGAGAATGCAATTTCAGATTTGAAATCTCATATTTCAAACTAACACGAGCGGGATGTCTTAAAGGTCTATTTTTGGAAAAGTCGTCGTGCCCATATCGGGGCAACTGGAAACGATGAGAATGCAATTTCAGATTTGCAATCTCATATTTCAAAGCAACACGAGCAGGATGTCTTAAAGGTCTATTTTTGGAGTAGATGTCATGCCCTTATCAGTGCAACCGGAAACGATGAGAATGCAATTTCAGATTTGAAATCTCATATTTCAAACCAACACGAGCAGGATGTCTTAAAGGTCTACTTTTGGAATAGTCGTCGTGCCCATATCGGGGCAACTGGAAACGATGAGAATGCAATTTCAAATTTGAAATCTCAGATTTCAAACTAACACGAGCGGAATGTCTAAAAGGTCCATTTTCGGAATAGGAGCGCACGTTTGATGGAGACATTTGAGTCGGCCAACGCGGAGTTTCGGCGGGCGGTCGAGGAAATATTTAATAAGGCGAAGTTCATCCAGTCGCTTGGCATTCGGCTGAAAGACGTTGGACCCGGCTGGTGCGAGACGACGCTGGTCCTCGAACCTCGCCACTTGCAGCAGGACGGGTTTGCGCATGCGGGTGTCGTCGCCACGATGGCGGACCATACGTCCGGCGCGGCGAGCGGATCGCTGGTCGCGCGGGAGGCGATGGTACTGACCGTCGAGTACAAGATAAACCTGATGCGGCCCGGCACCGGCGAATCGCTGTTCTGCCGGGCGGAGGTACTTCGCGCGGGAAAGCGAATCATCGTCGCGGAGTCTTCCGTGTACGCAACCGCGGGAGGCAAGCAGAAACTCGCCGCCAAGGGCCTGTTTACGCTGTCGGTCCTGCCTTCCCAGTCCCCGGCCGGGTAGAAGCTCGAAAAGAAGGCATCAGTTGCCCGGTTCGTGTACACTATTGGCCCCGGGGTGTGGGACGTCCGAAGCGAGAGACCGCCCACCCCCGTTTGCCATGCCAAGGGCCGCAGGATGACGAACCCAGGTTTAATAGAACGGTATCGCAAGTATTTGCCGGTGTCGCCCAAGACGCGGGTGATTACGCTGAACGAAGGGTCGACGCCTCTGATCCAGGCGCACAACCTGAGCGAGGCGATCGACCCGAAGCTGGACATCTACCTCAAGTACGAGGGGTTGAACCCGACCGGGTCGTTCAAGGACCGCGGCATGACCATGGCGATAACGCGCGCGGTTGAAGACGGGTTCAAGGCGGTGATGTGCGCGTCCACCGGAAACACGTCCGCGTCTGCGGCGGCGTATGCGGCGCGCGCGCGCATCAAGTGTGTGGTGCTTATTCCGGACGGGAAGATCGCCATGGGCAAACTGTCCCAGGCGATGATCCACGGCGCGAAGGTGATTCAGGTCAAGGGGAACTTTGACGATGCACTGAAGTTGGTGCGGAAAATCTGCGACGAGCAGCCCATCCAGTTGGTCAACTCGGTCAACCCATATCGCATCGAGGGCCAGAAGACGGGCGCATTTGAAATCGTGGACGATTTCGAGGGGGTTGCGCCGGACTTTCACGCGCTGCCGGTCGGGAACGCGGGAAACATTACCGCGTACTGGAAAGGGTTTAAGGAATACCACGCGTCGCGTAAGGCGCAAAATCTTCCCCGAATGCTTGGGTTCCAGGCGGCTGGGGCGGCGCCCATCGTGCTGGGCCATCCCGTGGAAAACCCGCAAACGTTTGCGACCGCGATCCGCATCGGCAACCCGGCGAGTTGGCAGCAGGCGGAAGCCGCGCGAGACGAGTCTAATGGCGTCATTGGCATGGTGACGGACCATGAGATACGCGTCGCGTATCAGAAACTGGCGGCGACCGAAGGCGTGTTTTGCGAACCGGCGAGCGCGGCGAGCATCGCCGGCATTATCAAGTTGGTCGAGAGCGGATTCTTCGCGGACGCGAAACCGTTCACCGGGTCGCGCGTTCGCATCACGTGCGTCCTCACTGGACACGGATTGAAGGATCCGGACAATGCCCTCAAGGCTGCCGAGCAGCCGGTGACCGTCGAGGCCGACGAGTACGCCGTGCTCGACGCCATTGGAATAGGTGAACCCGCCTTGGCGTAACCATTTAGGTGATTTCCCGGTCATAGTTTGACAATGATACGGCCCCGCCTCCGGCGGCTGTATGCGATATTTTACATAAGGAACATGAAATGGCCAGGTTTTCAGTAGTTATCCCTGCGTACAATGAGGAAAAGTTTTTACCTCGCACAATCGCTTCTATTCGCAGGGCCGAGGCGGCTCTCGGGGAAAAAGTCGAGATCATCGTGTCCGATAACCTGAGCACGGATCGAACCAAGGAAGTCGCCCGAGAACTGGGAGCGATGGTGGTTGACGAGCACGTGCGCTGCATCTCCGCCGTTCGCAACCGGGGTGCGCGGGCGGCGACGGGAGAAATCCTCGTGTTCGTGGACGCGGACGATTCGATGTCGGAGAACATGTTGGTTGAGGTGCGGTCGATTATGGATAGCGGGCGTTATGTTGGCGGCGGCGCGCGCAACACGGCGTATGATCGCAAGAGCCTCGGGATTACGACGACGCACGGGCTCCTGCAATTTCGGCTTTGGGTCGAGGGGATCTCGTTGTTTCTCTTCTTTACGCGAAAAGAAACGTTCGACGCGATTGGCGGCTACAATGTGAATATGAAGGTTGGCGAGGATTATGAGATCGCGGTGAGACTGCGCCGGCACGGCGAAGCACGGGGCAAGAAGTTTGCGAACGTGACGACGGCCACGTTGGTGAAATCGTCCCGCAAGTTTAACGAATACGGCGATTGGGCGACGTTCCGCCATCCGATCATGGCAATCAAGGCGATCTTGAACCGGCCTGACGCGATCCACGAGATTTGGTACAAGGCGCGCCGTGAATCGCCGGCAGCAGAACAATTCGACACGCACGAGTCCCAGCGTGTCAGCCCCGATTCGATTCTGGGTAAAGGTGCGAAGCCCGGCTACGCCGAGTGCACACCATCCGCGCCGTCGCGGGTATCCGTCGAGCGGGAGTGACAATGGAGAAGTACGGCCTGATTTTCGATATGGATGGTGTCCTCGCGGACACGGAAGCCTTGATCGCGCGCGCGAGCATCGAGATGTTTCGCGAGCTGTACGATGCGGAACTGACCGCGGACGATTTTCGGCCATTCATCGGAACGGGTGCGGTGCGCTACGTAGAAGGGCCGGCGGAGGCGCTGGGAATTCGAATCGAGTTGGAGCGCGCGCTTGAAGTGCGGCTGAATAACTTCCAGAAGCTGCTCGACGCGGGCGAGTGTCAGGCGTGCCCCGGCGCCGTGGAATTGGTAGAGGCCGCGGCGCGCAGCGGCGAATGGAAACTCGCAATCGCAACGTCCAGTCCCCGCCCCAAAGCCATGCCCACGTTGGAAGCCGCGGGCATCCCTGTGGAGATGTTTTCCGAAATCATTACGGGGGACATGGTCACGCACAAGAAACCGCACCCGGAGATTTACGAGGCTGCGCAGCGCGCAGTAGGGTTCGCGAAGGAAAACTGCGTTGTAATCGAAGATGCCGTCACCGGCGTGACCTCGGCAAAGGCGGCGGGCCTGAAGTGCATCGCGGTAACGAACAGTTTTCGGCGCGACGAATTGGCAGAGGCCGACATTGTCTTGGGTTCACTCGAGGACGTCAATCTCGGGCTGCTGCGGCGGTTGGTCGGAGACTGATAGTAATGGGGCGCTTGTCGGACATGGCTGATGCGTCGGACAAGCGGGACAACGGGATTGTTGGGCAAACACGCCGCCGCTTTTTGCAGACCAGTGTCGCGCTCGCGTCAACCGCCATCACCGCACCGGAAGGAGACGCCGCCATGCGTTCATCCCGCGAATTCGTCGCGCACCAAAAGAGGCGCCGGGAGGAATTGTGGTCGCTTCTGGGCGATTTGCCGGAGCGGCGAACGCCCACGGCAAAGGTCCTCCACGTCGAACAGTTGCAGGGGTACAAGCTCGAACATCTCATTCTCGACTTGAATGGCATTCAACCCGTTCCGGCGCTGATGCTCATTCCGGATAACATCAAGACGCCTGCGCCCGCGGTGCAATACATCCATTGGCATGGGGGCGACTACTTCGTCGGCAAACACGAACTGTTGCGCGGCACGAGCGCGATGCGGGCCTATGCGCCGGTCTACGCGCAAAAGGGAATCGTCGCGCTGGCGATCGACAGTTGGTGTTTCGGCGAGCGCGCGCCTTATCCCAATGATGGCGGACGAGGCGAGGGCGATACGTTCAAGGAGATGATCTGGAAAGGCCAAGTCCTCTTCGGGATGATGATGTTCGACGAGTGGCAGGCGCTCAATTACTTGTGTTCGCGACCCGAGGTGGACGAAAAGCGCATCGGTTCCTTCGGCATCTCGATGGGATCGACCAAGTCATGGTGGTTGGCCGCCCTGGACGAACGCATCAAGGTCTGCATGGATCTCTGTTGCCTCACGGATTTCGAGGCGCTGCTCGCCGAGCACGGCCAGTACCGCCACGGAATCTACTACTACGTGCCGAGCCTGCTGAAACATTTTCAAACGCATGACATCAACGAACTGATTGTGCCGCGACCGCGATTAAGTCTTAATGGCCGGAAGGACGGCCTCACCCCGCCTCACGGAGTCGAGCGCGTGCGTGACTATCTGTACCCGCTCTACAAACAATATGGCCGCGAAAGAGACTGCCGCATCGAGTTGTTTGATTGCGGCCACGAAGAGTTGCCGGAGATGCGCGCAATCATTCTCGATTGGCTCGACACGTACTTGGTGAACGCATAGACGCAGCGCCGAGAGTGACGTTGCAGATTCCCTAAAACCCTACATCTGGCCGTTGCGGTCCGTCATACGGCTTCGCCCCGAGCTGTCGTCCGCTGCGATCGACATCGATGAGATTCCTGTCTTTGGTCTCCGGAGGCAGCACCATACCGTAATACCGTGCCATCCAATACGCGTCAAGGAAGGCCGAGGGGTCCGCGACTGATTTGCCTCCCCCGCCGTCCAACCGCAGGAAATCGTTATCCCAGCGGGACGGACCGATGTTCCGCGCGGACATGCTCTTCCAGTCGCACACGTAATTGATAAAGCCGTCCGGGACCTGTAGGTCGGCGCGGCACGAATTCACGTAGGTATAGTTGCGGCAGTCCAAGGGCCATTCCTGAAGGTTTTTTAGCGCGCGCGCATTGTCCATTTCGTTGCCAGTCAACGCGCCGTAGAGGTAGTTAAACCAGGGCATCGTCTCAATGCGTTTGACTTCCCAACTTCGTTCGAGGCTACGCCTGTATATCGACCGTAGTGCGGGATCGCGCTCGTAGGTCAACAGGGGATGGTAGGCGAGAAACGCCAGCCGATCGTCGAAGTGCGTGACAACGGGAAAGACCAGTTTCTGGCGCAACACTTCGTTGTGATACCCCCAGTCCAACAACTGCTGCCGGGCGGCGTTGAATTTTTCGTCGCCGGTGATAGCGTGCGTCAACGTAACCATCGACAACGCTTCCATTCCGTTCAATCCGCGCGCCTCGTATCCATATGGGCGCTGCAAGTACTCCGGGTCCCATCTGGCCCACCGCGTCGGTTTGCCATCCAGGTCCCGCAATACCCATC
Source organism: Candidatus Hydrogenedentota bacterium (assembly GCA_013359265.1). NCBI lineage: Bacteria > Pseudomonadati > Candidatus Hydrogenedentota > Candidatus Hydrogenedentota bacterium. Next base: position 123,866 of record JABWCD010000020.1, on the reverse strand, counting down.
CGTTGTCTACGATGTGCCCGACGATTCGACGCAGATGCTCTCGAGCGGCATCTTTTTCCTTGCCCTGCGCCACCAGCTCATAAAAGATCATGGTGGATTGCATATGGGCATCGACTTCGTCGCTCGATGTGTCGCCTTTCCACAACCACTTGCCGTCGGGCGTCGGGTTCCACTCGGAGGGCAGCCCGGCGGACCCGGTTTCGGCGAGCATCGAGGGTTCGCCGACCGTCGCTATGGCCCTAGCCGGGAAACCCGGGATAGACGAAATCTGTTCACACCAGCGGAGCGTACGAAACACGTCGACCGCCTGTTCGCGCACGTTCGGGTCCTTGGTCACGGCGTACTTGAAGCAGTACGCGTTCAGTAGATGCGCCGCCCACCCGCCGTCGTTGTCGCTGATGAAGCGAATCCACTCGTTGCGTTGAGCATCCCAGGTGAGCGAGCTGATGAACCCGAGCCGCCGCATCCCCCATTCGTCGATCCAACGCTCGTACCACGCCGCCTTCTTTTGCAGCGTGTACGGTTCATACGAAACGATCCCCATTCCGCCATCGGTTGCGATGTAGGCGACGCGGTCGCCGCACGCTATTGCGTTTACCCGATCGTGAGGTATCCAGCGTTGATAGCCGAAATAGTGGAACTCGCCGTTCACGGCGCGGATCGCGCCGCGCTTGGCGCCGATCCAGAAATCGTCTTTCTCGAAGCCTTTTGCGACGCAGGTTGTGTCTTCGTAGCACAACCCGTCTTTGCCGGTAAGCGTCACAAAGCTCATGCCGCGCAATTGCGCGAGGCCCTTGTCGGTCGCAACCAGTAGCCGGCCACCCAACGTCATCGCATCGCGCACGATCGAACCAAGCGGCAAGTGACCCCAGTCGTTAACGAAGTAGTATTGGAACGTACCGCCATGCAGGAACGCCAAGCGATCGTCGTGACGAATGTAGAGGGTCTCTGCGTACGATGCCACGCCGCGGATCGGAGTTGGTGGCGGGTTGTCGTGTAGTGGCGCCAGCACATCGCCTTCGAGCTTGTAGAGATGTGTGGGCGAGGCGATGACGACATCGCCCAAGTGCGTGCATGCGTCGACAAAAGTCTCGTCAGAAAGCTTGGTCCACTCGCCTTTGGCGAACCGCCAAAGACCGCGCTCCGGAAACGCCCACAGCGCACCGTTCAGCGACTTTAGTCGCCGGACACTTTCGGCGGGCCCGCCCGCCGCAGTCAACGTGTCGCCATCAAGCCGATGGACGCCGTGCGCGTTTCCGATATATGCGACGCTGTCCAGCACCGCGACGGCAAGCAGCGGTTCCGGAGTCTCGATAGTGCGTCCAACCTCCTGCAGGTATACGTCGTCCCGAACGGGAGTCCAAAGCGGATTCTCCGGACGGGGCAATTCTCCCCATGCGACGCCTGCCAACACAGACAACGCGGACGCAATAATTACAGGAACGATCGCAAACCTCATTGTGCGTCTCCCATAGACCGGCGCAGCACGTCAAACTCCGCGCGGAGCGCCATGCGCGCGGCGTGTTGATCGCTACTGTGCACGATAAAATTCGCGCCTTCCCTCGCCCACTCGATCTCCCGATTCGTATCCTCGGAGTAATGCAGTCCAACCCCCACGTTGGCAGCGCGAGACTTTGAAATGATTGTAGACACCGCGGCGAGAAACGTTGGGTGCCCATACTGTTCAGGGACGCCGAGGCTGCACGACAAGTCGTGCGGCCCGATTAGCACGGCGTCGAGGCCGGGCACGGCAAGAAGGTCATCAAGCCGATCGAGCGCGGGGCGGCTCTCTACATTGATAACGAGTACGTTGCCCGCGTTCCGCTCGTGTATGTATCGGTCCAGTTCGGGTTCCGGCAGATCTTCGCCCGTCAATATCTTCGTGAGGCGATCGCCTTTCAGCGGCCGAAGTTTTACTGCCCCGCGCAGCGACTGCACTTGTTCGACTGTCTCCACGTACGGCGCGATAATTCCAGACGCGCCGCCATCCAACGCACAGCAGGCTTGATAGGGGTCCGGAGACGGAATCCTCACGATTGGCGCGATTCCGAGTTCTCGGTAATACCGGCACAACCACGAGAGTGTGCCGCGATCAATGGGGGTGTGCTCCGTGTCGAGAAATGCAAAGTCGAGGCGAAGCTCCGACGCCATTCCCAGCCAATGCGGCGCGATAGAAGTAATGCACGTTCCGTACACGCGCCGGCCGCCGCGCAGCGCAAGCGAAAGCGATTCTCCGTCCACGTTGAATCTCCCGATCGGATCGCCCATCCGGTTCGCGCGCCAAAAACGCCCCACGCCAGTATAGGGATCGCGGCATTATTCCGCACTCAAAACCTCCGCGGGACTTTGACCAAAACAGACCGAATTTGATAGACTACGGTGTTGATCTTGCAGGTCTTCCTCACGGTTTTTTCGGAGTTTTCAGGTGAAAAGTGACGATATCCGTTCGAGTTATCTCGAGTTCTTTCGGGAGCGCGGACACGTGGTCGAGCGGAGCGACAAAATCGTCCCGAGCAACGACCCGACCCTGCTATTTACGAGCGCGGGCATGGTGCAGTTCAAGCCGTTTTATACGGGCGAAGTGCCCGTGCCGTATCGGCGCGCGACGACGTCGCAGAAGTGCCTGCGCGCCGGGGGCAAAGCGAACGACCTCGACGAAGTCGGCAAGACCGCGCGCCACCTCACGTTTTTCGAAATGCTGGGGAACTTCTCGTTTGGCGATTATTTCAAACGCGAGACCATCCTGTGGGGATGGGAGTATTCAACGCAGGTCATCAAACTCGAAGCCGACAAGATTTGGGTGTCGGTATTTGAGGACGACGACGAGGCCTACGCAATCTGGGAGAAAGAGGTCGGCGTCCCCGCGCGAAAGATCGTGCGGCTGGGCGCGAAGGAAAACTTCTGGGGCCCCGCCGGAGACACCGGCGCGTGCGGGCCGTGTTCCGAAATGCACATTGATCGCGGTGAACACCTCGGCTGCGGCAGACCGGACTGTGCGCCCGGTTGCGACCACTGCGAACGATTCATGGAATACTGGAACCACGTTTTTCCGCAGTTCGACCAGCAGCCGGACGGGTCGCGTCCGCAACTGAAGAATCGCGGTGTCGATACCGGCATGGGCCTCGAACGCCTTGCGGCGCTGTTGCAGAACAAGGAAACGGTTTTCGATACGGACGGCATCTTCCCCATCATCGAAGCCACGCAATCGTTGAGCAAGATTCCCTATACGGAGAACCCGGTTCCTTATCGCGTCATTGCGGACCATGCGCGCGCGCTGTCGTTCATGATTGCCGATGGTGTGTTGCCGAGCAACGAAGGGCGCGGCTATGTAGAGCGCCGACTGTTGCGCCGTGCCGCGCGCTTTGGCCGGGAGATCGGGCTTGAGAAACCGTTCCTTCACGACGTCGTGCAGACGGTTGTGGATCGCATGGGCCAGCAGTATCCGGAACTCATCGAAGGCCGTACGCAAATCACCAAGATCATTCTCACCGAAGAGGAGCGATTCCAGAGCACGCTCGCGCGCGGGATGGACATTCTCTCGTCCACGTTCGATCGCATGAAAAAAACGGGCGACAGGGTTGTCCCCGGCGAGGAGTTGTTCAAGCTCCACGATACGTACGGATTTCCGCTCGATCTCGCGACCGACATCGCGCTCGACAACGGCTTCGAGGTGGACCGCGACGGATTCGAGTCGGCGATGCAGCGGCAGCGCGAGCAGGCGCGCAGCGCGTGGACCGGCAGCGGCGAGGAGGCCCTCTCCCCCGTTTATCGCGTGCTGCATACCGAACTGGGCGATACGAAATTCACCGGTTACGATACGATGCATGGCATCGCGACGATAAAGGCCATTGTTAGAAAGGGCGTGCGAGTCGATTCTTTGTCGCTAGACGAAGAGGGCGAAGTCATCCTCGATACGACGCCGTTTTATGCGGAGTCCGGTGGACAAATCGGCGACACCGGCTTTCTCGACGGAGTGAGCGGGGGCGCGCACATTACCACGGCGAAAGCGCCGGCCGGCAAGATGATTTGCCACTTCGCGCGCGTGACCAAAGGCGCACTGCATGCCGGCGACACGGTCGAGGCGCAGGTGGACGCCGCCGCGCGCACGGCGACGATGAACCACCACACGGCGACGCACCTCTTGCAGGCCGCGCTGCAGGACATCCTTGGCGATCACGTGCACCAGGCGGGTTCGCTGGTCACACCCGAGAGGTTGCGCTTCGATTTCACGCATTTTGAGGCGATCGGCGGCGCGCGTTTGCTCGACATCGAGCGCAAGGTCAATCAGTACATTCGCACGGCGACGCCCGTCTCGATCAAACAGATGCCGCTGACCGAAGCGAAGGCCGCGGGGGCAATGGCGCTGTTTGGCGAGAAGTACGCGGATGTCGTGCGTGTGGTCAGTGTCGGCGATATCAGCATGGAACTCTGCGGTGGCACACATGTGCCAAACTCAGGAACCATTGGATACTTCAAGATCGTCAGCGAATCGTCCATCTCGGCGGGCGTGCGTCGCATTGAAGCGGTCTGCGGTGAAACGGCCGTGGACACGCTGCAAGCGCGGGAACGCAGTCTGCAGGGTACGGCGCAACTTTTGGCGACCACTCCGGATCAACTGGAAGCGCGCGTGCAGGCGCTTGTGGACGAGAATAAGCGTCTGCAACGCGACCTTGCGAAGTGGAAACAACAGGCGGCGGTCGGTGGCCAAACGGATTACATGCAGCAGGTGAAGCAGGTTGACGGCCTGCAGTTGCTTGCGGTGCAGGTCGACGGCCTCGACGCCGAGGGGCTGCGCTCGGTGATGGACAAGTTGCGCGAAAAGTTGCCGTCGGGCGTGCTTGTGCTCGGCAGCGCGAACGAGGGCAAGGCCTCGTTGTGCGTCGGCGTGTCGAAAGACCTTACATCCAAGGTGCGGGCGGGCGACATCGTGAAACAGCTCGCGCCGATCGTCGGCGGCGGCGGCGGCGGTCAGCCGCACCTGGCCCAGGCGGGCGGCAAGCAGCCGGAGAGGTTGCCTGAGGTGATTGAAAGAGCGCCTGACATTGTGAAGGCGTTGATAGGATAGCCCGTGGCGGAGCTCGGCCGCTGCATGGCGTTGGACGTGGGCGACGTGCGCATCGGCGTTGCGCTCAGCGATCCGCTCGGAATCATCGCGCAGCCGCATTCGGTGATTACCGCGAAATCCCCTCAGGCCGACGCGGAAGCTGTCAAGCACTTGATCGACGAGACCGGTACGAAGTGGCTCGTCGTCGGCGTTCCGTTAAACAAGGAAGGTAAGCCCGGCCCGCAGGCGGAAAAAGTGCTTGCGTTTGTCGAGCTGCTCAGGCAAGTCCTTGGTATCGAGATTGCGTTGCAGGATGAACGATTCACCACGGCGGAGGCGCAACGCGGACTCATTGCCGCGGGGGTGCGCCGCCAGGCGCGTAAGGGACTGGTGGACAAAATCGCCGCACAACGCATTCTCCAGACTTATCTCGATAGGCGCGCGCGCGAACAACAGGCGCAGCAATCGTGAGCGCGAACGCCGCGGAGGATTCAAGACCAAAGCGCTCGTGCCTCCGCATTCTGTTACGGCTTTTTCTCTTCTGCGTTGTACTTGCCGTCCTCCTGGCAGCGGCGGCGGGGTTCGGCGTCTATCTCGTCTACGATCATGTGACTGGAAAGGGGTCTCCCGGCGAACCCGTGCGCGTCGAGATTCCGCCGGGCGTCACGGCGAACCAGGCGGGACAGGTCCTTACAAACGCGGGCCTGGTCGATCATGAACTTCTGTTTCGCATCGCCGTCCGACTCGACACGGTGAAGAAGCCAATTCAGCAGGGCTTCTATGACGTTCCCCAAGGCCTATCCCCCACCGAAATTCTTCGCATGTTGCAGGAAGGGCCGAACGTCGCGGACGCACGATTCAAGGTGACGGTCGCGGAAGGACAAACCATCAAACAGACTGCAAAGCAGTTCAAGGAACCGGATGCATTCATCGCCGCCGCGTCCGACACGGCGCTGATTCAATCGCTCGGCATTCAGGCGTCGACGCTGGAGGGCTTCCTTATGCCCGACACGTACTTCTTCGATGAGGAACCTGCACCGGAGGACGTCGTGGCGCGTATGGTCGAACATTTCGAGAAGGAGTATGCGGCGCTGATGGCGGAAATTCCCGGGGCGAGCGAGCGGAACAAGTTCGAGGTGGTCACCGTCGCCTCTTTAGTCGAAGAGGAATCGCGCGTGAACGACGAACGGCCCATCGTGGCCGCGGTCATCTACAACCGCATCAAGGCGAACATGACCCTCGATTTTGACAGCACGCTGCAGTTTGCCTTGGACAAGTACGGCCAGCGCCTGCTCAACAGTGATAAGGAAATCGATTCTCCGTACAATAGTTATCGCATCGCGGGGCTGCCACCGGGACCGATTTCGAGTCCAGGGGTGGACTCGCTGCGCGCGGCGCTGCAACCGGCCCGGGTCGAGTATCTCTATTTCGTGTCCAATGCCGACGGGAAGACGCATACGTTCAGCACGACGCTGGAAGAGCACAACAAGGCCGTTACCCAGTTTCGCCGCGAGATAGCAATTCAACGCAAGGAGCAGGAGGCCCATGCCGCACAAGAAAGCGAGCAGTAAACGGCCGCTAATTCCCCGCGCCCGGCTGATGGTGGCGGTGGCGCTCGATTACGAACACGAACTGCGGTGCGCGGAGCAGTACGGCGTGGGCGCGGAGATTCAGACGTTCGGATTTCCGCAATTCATCGAAAAAGACTCGACGAAACTGTTTCAGAGAATGGTCAAGCAGGTCGATGCGCTTAAGGGGCCGATCGGGTGCCACGGCCCGTTCATCGACACGATTCATCATAGTCCCGACCCGGACATCCGCGAGGTGTGCCGCATTCGGTATTTGCGCGCGTTTGACGTCGCCGAAGCGCTGGGCGCGCACTACGTGCTGTTCCACAGCCAGTTCAATCCGATCATCCGCGTGCCCGTATACAAGAAGGTCTATCACGAGAATAGCTTGCGCTTTTGGCCGGAAATGATTGAAGAGGCGGAAAAGCGCAAGATACCGATTTACATCGAGAACATGTTTGACGACTCGCCCGTGCCGGCGCGGATGGTCGCGGATGCGTTCGACTCGCCGTACTTCAAATTATGCCTTGACGTGGCGCACGCCGAGATTCACTCGACGCTCGACATCGCCGAGTGGATCGACGGCAGCGGCGACCACCTGCGACACGTACACATCAACGATTGCATGGGATCGATGGACGACCACCTCGGCCTCGGCCAAGGGGTTCTTGACCTGTCCCGCGCGCTGGCGTTGTTGAAGAAGACGAAGTTGCCGCTGACCTACGCATTGGAAACAGGAAAGCATACAGCGGCGAGTATGCGGTATCTGGGAATCGGCAAACAGGCCTAACCTATTCACTTGTTGTCCAAGTACTTGACTGGTGTCTGCGTGTAAGCAGGCCCGGAGATTCGGCCCGTCCATTCCTTTCCGGATTCCCATCCGACGTACGCGCATTCCTTTGTCGAGTAAACCGAGATACTAAATGCTACCAGAACCAAAACCCATTTCCATGCACGGTTCATGCGCATTGCGGCAGGAATGGCCATGAGCAAGAGCACGGGCATGGATGCGATATACCAGCGGAAGCCATATGATTCGCCTCCGTAGTTGTTCGTGGACTTGACGTAGTAGGCGACAAGAACCAGAAAGCATACCAGCCCGGCGATTGCGCAACGCTTGGCGAATGCGTTTTCAGACTTTAGCGCGACGATAACACCGATTGGACCGAGCAGCAACACGGGGAAAAGCGAAAAGACGCCGCAGCGGCCGAACGTGGTGTGGAAGAGATACGTGAGCTTGGGTTCGCTCAACGCGTCGATTCCCAAGGGGTGGCGCCAGTATGCGGACTCGTACATGTACGTAGCTTCGCGCATCTGCACGGGAAGCAGCCCACCGGTGGCGTACCACGTCGCGACGAAATGTACAAGCAACGGCGCGGCCCCACCTGCGACGCACCATATCGCCGTTTGTTTGGGGAAACGCAGGAGCAGAGCACATCCCGCCGCGGCAACGTAGATGCCTGCGGGCATATCGAGCGTGGGCACCAGCGCCCCCGCGAATCCGAACGCGGCGAAGCGCCACGCAGTTGGAGCGAGCCTACCCGTAAGCAATCCAAGAGCGATATACAATGCGATCGTCAGCGCCGCAGCAGCGGGCACGTGATTGTTAATGGTGATGCTGAACCCGGCGAGCTGCGTTCCGAATGCGAGCGCGGCAATCAGGAAGATGCGGGATGCAAACGGCAAGTCGAAGAATGCGAGTGTTTTCGCAAAGAACACGATTACGAGAAGAAACGAGCCCGAAATCAGTACGATGGTCATCAGCACCAGGAGCGCGTCGACGTCGCTGTCCGATGTCAATTCCCAGCCGGTGGTTGTGTGCGCGGCAAGATAGACGCCCGTCATCACAAGCGGCATTACGGGGGGCTTGCTGGAAATCATCCGTCCACCGCGCGTGACACCGTTGGACTCGTCGCCGCGCACGACGACTTTGTCGATCGTATCCGGTGTAAACGGATTATCGGGTTGGTCTATGTACCAAGTACCGTGTTGGGTCAGGCTATAGACGGTCGCAAGACGGCTGCTGGCGAGATCGCCCTGCGAACTTCGAAATGCTCCGAAACACGAAAGGCCGAACGCGACGACGGCAATTGCGTATGCGGCTTTCGGCGTCACACCCGGCGCACGGCGCGCGCTAACGTCCGGTCATGGTCGACCAGGCGCGGCGCCACCAGCTTTCCGACGATTCCTCTTCCGCGGCGACGGTGCGTTCGACTTCTTCCTGCGCGGGGACCCATTCGCCGTTGACATATTCTTCGGTCTTTTCGGCGACGAACATGCTGCCGGCACGGTACCAGCGGCCGTTGCGCATCTCGAAGGTCAATGTTTCCTTACCCGTGTCGCGCGCATAGTTCGAGTCCGCGACAGCTTCGTCGCGCTTGCGATGGAGTTTCGTCGAAAAGCGCTGCTTATCGACCTTCACCGACGCGCGGTACGGCACCGTTCGTGATTCCGTTTCCTGAATGTCGATTCCCGCCTGCGCGGAGCCGCTCGGATAGAGATAGTATTCTTTGAAGTAATACGGCTTCTTGTGCTGCAACTTTCCGGTCGCATCGCTTGAGGCCTGGCCGGTGGATTGAATGTAACTGTCGACCGCTTCGCGCAGGCGCGCTTCGCGGTCCGCCTCGCCTGAAACCGGGGCGCTGGGCGCCGCGGCGACGGCAGGATCGCTGCTGCCACCGCCGAATGTGCCGCACGACGTCGAAGCCAGAAGAACGGCCGCTGCGACGGCGAACTGTAGGACATTTCCGCGAACGGACATGGATTTCGTTTGCTCCTGTTTATTCCCAATCCGACTTGCCTGCGGATTCCCCCGCGAAAAGGAACGCCGCGAAACCATTGGAATGACGCAATGGTACCACGACGCGGACTCCATCACATAACGCGACACATTCCGCTACGGCGACGTAATCCGCGTGTCGGTGAGGCTGTACGTCAGCAGGCGATTGTTGCGCCGGGTGTCTTGCACCTGGACTTTGTCCCGTTTGATGGCGGTCACCTTGAAACGGTCGCCGACAACCTCACCTTCCTCCGCGTCCTGCCTCGCGCCGGAACTCAACCCGAAGGTCGCGCTGTCCCCCCCATCGGCGATACTGAGCAACGACATTTGGTATGCAAACGTCTCCGCGTCAACTTCTTCTTTGAGTTTGCGAATCTCGGCGCTGCTGTGGACTTTGAACACCTCGTCCACCTCGCGCGCGGCATCCTTCAGGTTCTGGTGCGTCCACGGCGACGCGTCGAGGAGGCCATGGACCTTCTTGATGAACAGGCCCTGGGCTTCCTTCAGGATCGCTTCATTCTTGCTGTGCGGTTCGGCACGCAATGCCTTGGCCGCTTCAACGGCGGCTTCCTTGGGGTCTCCGCCACGCTTGATGATTGCCTCGGCGGGATTGACCTTGCCGCGGCTCGGCTCGATCGGCGGCCGCGTGTAGTACTTGTACGCAAAATTCGCGACGAACAACAGGACAATGACTCCAACAAGGATGCCGCCGATCTGCATGGCGCGCGTAGCCATGCTTGGGCCTTTTGGCTTCTTGAACGTCGTCGGCTTTGTCGCAGGCATTGCGAGCGATGCCAGGGCCTGGCTCCGCTCGTCGAGTTGCGGCAAGCCATCGGCGCCCGTTGCGGGGCCGGCGCCGCCCTTCTTCTTGCTCGACATCCCGAACAGAGATTTTCGTTCGGGCTGGGCGTCTTCGGGCGGATTGCTCTTGAAGTCATGCTCGGATCGGAACGCTTCCATCGCCTCCATTACGCTGCTTGATGGCGCGTAATGGCGGATGGTTTCGCCCCCAAGATCATCGATGCTGAGGCTGCGCGTTTCGTCGCGCGGACGGCCCACGGATTCGCCGCAGAACCGGCACTTCGTCGCGAGGACGCTAATCTCCATGCGGCAACTGGGGCAAAGACGAGTCTTTTCACTCGTTCCACCGGGTTGTCCCACTACTTAATTCTCCCGAGTCCCGTTACGGAACCTGCCCCGAGGTTCGCGTTAACATTAGTAGTTAACTCACAACTGTCATATTGGCGGCTCCCTGAAGGCCGCCCGCGGCCAAGCCGCAATCCGCGCAAACCGCATGGTATCGGAGAGGGCATCAATTTACAAGCGGAGGGCGAAAATCCGCCGCGCATTGCGTAACCCAAAGGCACGTAAGAGCTTGGGAAACGATACAATTCGTCGACCTCACCCTCGACCCAAGACCTTTAACGTCTCTTCGACTACTTTATCCAATTCCGGGTCGTTTGGCTGCTCGGCCGGTCCACACCCGCACGAATCCGATGCGCACTGATACGCCAAGCCGGAAACACCATACGCCTCGCGCACTTTGTACAGTTTCTCGATCTCCGGCCCTTCCAGCCTCCGCACGTTCCCAAGGACGCGGGCCGTCAGCAGCGACTCGGCGGCGTGCTCGATTTTCTCCATCTTGAACAATGCGTCGAACACGTTCACGCCGACGGTCAGTGCGCCGTGCCGATCCATCATGAGCGCGTCGCACTTTCGGATCAGATCGCGAATCGCGACGGCGCCTTCTGGGGTGGCCGGGGTCGCGTAGTCCGCGGTCGGAATTCCGCCGATCGTATATATCACCTCGGGCAGCACGCAGTCGGAAAGGCTCACGCCCGCGATTGTGAACCCCAAGGCCTTGGGCGGATGCGCGTGAACGACGGCGTTCATGTCGGGCCGCTCCTCGTATGCGGCGAGGTGCGTCGTGAATTCGGAGGTGACCCTGCCATCTCCCGAGATTTTGTGGCCTTTTGCGTCCGCAACAATCAGGTCGTTTACCGCCATGAAGCCTTTTGAGACGCCGCTGGGGGTGCACAGAAACCGACCCGCGCCAAGCCGCACGCTGATATTTCCGTCCGTCGCGGCAACGAGGTTCTTCGCATAGAGGCGGCGGCCCACCTCGCAAATGGCTTTCCGGAGATCGAGTTCGGTCATTTCCCCTCCACGTGCAGATCAACGTGATCGACAATTCCAACGATGACACTACGGACGGGCGCTTCGGCCTCGCCGAACATGAACCGGGCCGAGCTGCCCTCCTGCATCAGCAGCACCAGATCGCCGACGCCTGCTTGGACACGGTCCACCGCCACGAAGTTCGTGCCGTCCGTTGAGCCATCCAGTTTGAGCGGCTTGACCATGAAAGTCTTGCGACCCCTGTAAAATGGATGCTTCTGCGTCGCGACGACGCTCGACATTACTCGGGCAAGTTTCATTGCAGCAGACGGCCTATATTTCGAGACAGAGTCAGTTACGGCATCTGGATATCAATGATAGCAACAATCGTCAGGTCGGCGGGATTGAATTTGTCCGGCAATGGAAACGTGGCTTCGCGGCCCTGCGCCATGTAGACGAACTCGCCGACGTTTGCGCCAATCGCGTCGCACGCAACAACCGGGTTCCCCGAATCCGCGTGGGTATCGTCGATAGGCTGGACCAACAGGAATTTTACCCCGTCGAATGCGGACAGCGCCTGGCTTGCCACCAACCTGCCGATTACTTTGCCGGGTATCATCTTTGCGTTCCCTGCGTTCGTTCGCGGCCGATCACCACGAATGCCGGCGCGTCAAGTACGCGTTCAGTTCCGGGTACGGGTTTGGTATCACCACTCGCTCGACCAATCGCGCGCCCGCCACGAGGGCACCCGCCGCTACGCTGGCCTCGACGTCCGCAACCGACCCTGTGAACGTGGTGTAGCCCTTTCCGCCGATATGGTTCGCCAGGTGCAGTTGGAGCAGAGCAACCGGCGCGGCCTTGCACGCCGCGTCGGCCGCCTCGACGATTGCGGCAGCGGACGAGGTCTCGAGCACGCCAATAGCGTGAATTTCCGTCGGGGCGGTTTTCCCGCGGATCGCGGGCATCACGAGATCGTGCAGGTTCGCCAGGACAAAGCTCTCGACCACGCCGGCGTCCCTGGCGGCTTCGATTCCCGCGCGCACGGATGCATCGACCGACGCCACGTCGCCCGTTACCAACGAAATGTATTTCCCCGGCGTAATCGGGCGCGACTCGATCAACTCGACGGGCGCGGCCTTTACCATCGCGTCGCTCCCGCGAATCCCTACGGCGATTGCCGAAAACTCCACCATGCCTAGGACGGACATACGGACTCCCCAAACCTAATCCGAAAGGCTAGAGCACTGAGTCGCGCCGTGCAAGTTCCGTGCGCTTCACGCCGAGTGAATTCACTCGATCCGAGGAATCCGGGCAGCCGATTCGGCGCGTCATTGCGCGTCCAATTCCGGGCACCGTTCAGCCACAAAAGAACACAAAGAGCGCAAAGAAGGAGCGAATCGCATACCGGTGACCAATAATGCCGAGGTTTGGAGCGATTCAAGGGTTTTCGTCGCTACCGGCGCCGGCATTGCTCGGTCTTGAAGCCAAATTTTCGAATACGATTACGAGTCGTCACGAACAGAGTTCCCCCCGAAGATTATGAAAACTTGAGCGGTGCGCTTTCAGCGCGCGGTGATAAGGGCATTGATATTTTCCAGGGGCAATGCCCCTGGCGAGGGTTTCGTTGCGCCTTTGGCGCGTGGGACGAATTGTGCATTTTCGGAGAATTTGCCATACCCCTTTCGGGCACCCAGAAACTGTGAGAACGCAATTTCAGATTTGAAATCTCATATTTCAAACCAACACGAGCAGGATGTCTTAAAGGACTATTTTCGGAACAGGACGGTTACGAGCGCGATTGTGGCGGCCACATAATTGCGGGGGCGTTTCAATCCTGCGCGGTGAAAGCTCGGTCGATTCGTCTAACCGCATATGCGCCGGCCGCGAGGGTCAGCGCCGCGCCGACAAGGTTCCCGATGGTAGACGCAACTGGAATCGGCAGGGCGTTGTTGATGACCGGAAGGAGGGCCATCCCGCCCTGGATGTTGAAGATGGGGTCGTTGAAGTCCGCGGAACCGAAGATGGGCTCGGGGTCCGCGCCGAACCAGTCCTGGATGATCGTGGAATATACGGCGCGGAAATCGATCGTGTGGCGCAGGTTTCCGTTGAGCTGGTCGGCGAGGTCGGGTTGGCCGCCGTAAACACCGCCGTTGACGTTACCGCCCATCAGGAACAGCGAATTACCCGCGCCGTGATCGGTGCCGAAGCTGCCGTTCTCCTTCACGCGGCGTCCGAATTCGGAGAATGTCATGATCATGACATTGTCGAGGTAGCCGCTCTGCTCCATGTCCTTCAGGAACGCATCGACCGCAAGATCGAATTCGTTCAACAACTGTGGGTGATCGCCGCCATTGATGGGGTCGCCGCCGGCGAGTTGGTTCGCGTGCGTGTCGTAGCCGCCTTGCGACACGTAGAAAATCTTCGTTGTGAATCCGGCACGGATAATCTTCGAGACGATGTCCAGTCCTGTGCCCAGCGTGCCGGTCGGATAGGGATTCAGCGTCGGCTGCAGGTTGGCCGTGGCGACGTCGTCCACAGAAGCTTGGGCAATGTTTGCGGACCGCTGCAAGAAATCTATCGTGGGATCGGCTGTAGTGAATGCATTTACGTCCGCGAGTCCCTGTTTGTGATGCGCGTTGAGCGAGGCGTTTGCAGGCGCATCGAATTTATAGGACGTAAAGTTCAATACGGCGGGCGGCGTGTAGCCGAGGCTGCCGTTCAGCGTCAACGGCACGATATCCTTTCCCGCGCCGAGCATGGTGAGGGGATCGATGTTTTCCGGTGGAATCCCCGCGCACTGATTGTCGAAGAAGCGCGAAATCCACCCCTGCAAGGTGCTCAGTTGCGCGCCGGGCGACGTGCCGTACTCCCAGAGATCGGTCGCGACAAAGTGCGAGAGGTTCGGGTTTGGATAACCGACGTTTTGAATGACGCTGACATTTCCGTTCGTGTACCAATCCTTCAGCCGGATCAGTTTCGGATGGAACGCATTGAGACCATCGCCCAGGAGCGTCAGGCCAAGGTTCGGTTCCAGGATTTTGAGGTTGGGGCGCTGTTCCTGTCCGCCAATCAAGACGGAACCGGTATAGATTGGGTCGGTGTATGGGATGACGGTGTTGAGCCCGTCATTGCCGCCGGCCTGCTGAATAATCACCAGCACGCGATCCGGGTGGCCGAGGCCGGTGAACGCCTTCGCGGTTTGCGCGATCCACATGGGTACGGTCGCTGCGGTCGAAAAATACGTCATGCTCGACAGGCCCGCTTTCAAGAAACTGCGTCGGCTGATGCTCACCTGCGTTCTCCCAGAGTGTTGCGGATCATTTCAATTGAAACCGGGGCATGGCCATCAGCATGTGAATGATGCCACGGATTTTGTTGCGCATGGGCTCGTTACCGCTGCCCACCAGCGGATAGGTGTCGAGAAACGCGGTTAACGCCGTCTGTTCCTCGAGCGTCAGCGGGATTTGGATCAGACGCGTGGCGAAGTAGTCGATGATGGCCGGATGGTCCGCGGGGTCGGCGGGCAACCACCCGTTCGTGGTCAGCAAGTTGTCGAGCCACGCGTCGCCCGCCGTGCCGTTCAGCACGGCCTGTCCGATTCGGTTCGCGTAGTTGAATCGCTGAATGACGTTGCCGGACGTGATCCATGTATTGCCGTGGTTCCAGCCCGCGACGTTTGGCGGCTCGAACAGCGACATGCCCATGTCGGCCATGCGATCGGCGGGACCGTTGAACTGGGCGAATCCTTCGCCGATTCCGATCATGCGCAGCGCCATGACAACGTAGTCCGCGGGCGTCTTCACAAGGTTGTAGCGATACGCCGAATCGACGAACAGCTTCGAGAGAAACAGTTTTCGAAGCACGGCGCGCACGTCGTAAGGATAGCGGCGCTGCGGATAGACGCCTGCGTCCGTACCGCGCATGTAGTCGGCGAGTTCGAGCACTGCGAGGTCGGGAGTCGGCGACAACTGGAAGTCACGGCCCACGAACCATTGCAGCAGTTTCCACGCCATGTAGACTGCCGCCGCGGGGAGCGTGTTATACGGAGGGGTAAGTCCCGAGACGTCGGGGTTCACCGAGACCTTCGCCAGAATCTTGTCGATAACGTCGACGGTCTCCTGGCCGGTCCCGTCGAAGGTGATCGTCTGCCCGAAGACGGTCTTGTTGCCCGGTTCGTGCAGCGCGGGGTCGAAGCCGTAGACGTCATATTGATAATCGTTCGAGCATCCGCGCAGCGGGAGCGTTTCGCCGGTGAAGCACTTGGCCACTTCCTGTACGTCGTTCTCGCTGTAGTTTCCGACGCCCATCGAGAAAAGCTCCATCACTTCGCGCGCGTAGTTCTCCTGGGCACGTCCCTTTCGGTTGAGCACGTTGTCGAGATAGAGCAGCATGCACGGGTCGCGCGTGATATTGATGAGCAATTGGCGGAAATCGTCGATGCCCGTCGCGCGGAACAGATAGTTCTGCGTCATCAAGAGATCGATCGCGAAGAGCGTGCGGCGCAACGGATCGTAGGGGAGCGTGCCGGTCGTGCAGGATTGGAAGCCGGTAGGCGGTGGGACCCCGTCGTTGCCCTGGTTCACTTGCGAGGTGATGCCGCTGGTAACTTTTACCCATTCAGACACCATATGGTCGTGCAGAAACAGGGTAAGTTGTTCCTGCAACGGCTGCGACGTGTAGCGCATGCGGTAAATCCAGTGGGCCTGCATCGAGCGCTTCGAGATGGGTGTCTTGACGAGACCGAGATCGCTCGTGTCGTTCGGAAGGTCAGCGAGCGGGTCGCCGATAGCGCCGGTACCCGTACCGGCGGGCTGATCGAGGTAGGGGTCTTGAGGCTGGGTGTTCACAAGCGCGTCGACGGCGGCTTGAAACGCCACTTGGTCGCCCGCGCCTACCGCGGTTGTCCGCTCGGATGGAGTGGCCCCAAATCCGGCGCGCCGCCAGAGGTGCGCGGCCTCCTCGTCGGACCACGGCCCGTCGACACCAACGATGTATTCGTCCAGTAATGCCATGGATGTACGCCCTTTATTCCAGCGACCGGTTTCGTGCTACGTTGCCCCGCGAACACGCATCGTGCAAACGCGGGCGAGGAATGGCTCTGCCCGTGCCGTTCTGTTCCGTCACGAAAACGCGGCTCGGACGGAGCCTCGCCCCACCCGGCCACAATAGGAGACGGGACGCATAGAGCCGGCGCGGTGCATCTTGATTCGGGACCGCAAGAACAGCGCGCCGCTCCATGCGCATTCGCCACACCCCTGCGGCGATGATGAACAATAAGAGTATGGATATGCCCGACGGGTCAAGAGATGGAACGGCGGCAGCCAGGTCCACGGTAATGGTAAGCATCGGACGATTGGCGGCCGCCTCCGAGGAGTGAAACTTTTTCACGCGCTGCCTCGTGCCTTCGATGGCGCTTACAATGACCCAACCGTTGTTCGGCAAAGAACCATCCACCCAGCCCTGCACATCCGCGATCATTCCGGCGTCGCTCCACACAACCACATCGCCCGCTTGACCGGCCGCCTGCGTTGCGCTTGGAGTCGTAGCGAAATCGCCGCCTTCGGCGCCCCACAGCGATACATTGTGATGGTTGGACTCCCATGTCGCGTCACCATCGGTAGGCGGCGCCCCAAGCCCTCCCTCGAACGTCCCGACTGCCGTCCCCTCCCCCCAATCGTTTGTGAGCCGGTGAAGGTTGAAAACGACGTCGCCAAAGTTGCCGCCGGAGGACTCCACCACCATACGAAGTTGGACGTCCATTACTATCGCCCCTGGAGGAATCTGAGCGGGATCGGCGCGGATCAATGCCCGACGATCCTGAATCTGATTGTTGGTTCCTGAGAAAACGCCGTCCGTACCGCCGCCCGAGTTCGTGCTTTCACTGAAGATTGACGTATCGTCGAACCCGCTGTAACCGTTAAGGCCTTGCTGGAAGACGTAGGTGTGGAGCGGCGCGGCGATCGCGGCGAAGGGCAGAATTGCCGCGAATACTGCCAAAACAGCGACAGATGTCGGGTGCGTGCGAATGTGTTAACCCTCTACCCTGCGACGCCTTACACAGACCCCATAGACCTTGCGTCTCGTCAACGATTTTAACACGCAAAGCTTGGATTGGTTCCTGTCGGGTCGTGATCACATAGGGCGGTTTGCGGCGACACCGGTGGAATCAATGCAGGAGCCGCAGCGGAGGGCGGCTGAATCTGGAGATTAGCTTCCGAAATCGTCCACGTAATGCGACATGATGAGTAGGTCGTGGGTGCGCTCGTTGCGGTCCATGACCCAGTCGGTAAGGAGGGCTTCGGCACGGAAGCCGAGGTCCTCGAAGAGTTGGCGAACGTAGGGTTGGTCGGCGGCCATTTGCACGAAGATTCGGGTGAGTTTTTTCTCGCGGGCGAGCTGAAAGATTTCGACGGCGAGTCGTCGGCCCAGCCCGAGTTTACGCCGGTCGCTTTGGACCAGGATGCGGACCTGACCGAGGTGGTGGGTCCACCAGGTTTCGTTGAAATGCAGGGTGCCGTAGCCGACGATCTTGCCGTTTTCGCAGGCGAGCACGGTGACCGTATTGCCCGCTTCGATGTGTTCAATCCAATGATCGATGACCTCGGGCCGAGTAATGTCGAGCCGAAGGAACATCAGGTCTTCGGGGCGGAGCGCCTGGGCAAACGAAAGCATGTCTCCGCGGTCCGCGTGGGTCATCAACCGGAATGTGATCTCGTTGCCGTCGATGACATCGGACCAAGGATAGGCGCGCGTCAGTTGGGTCGCTTGGGACACAAAACACTCCTCCGTTGCATTGGCGTCATATTACGCGCAACGCTGCCCCATTGCAATGGTATGGCTTAACGGCGCGGCTTCTTACGAAAGGCCGCGGAAAGGTTACTTACGCTGCCGCAGGCTGATGGGCCATTCTCTTTTTGACGACTGGGGCCTTTTTTTTCGCCTTAACCGCCGGCTCGCTCACGCGCTTGACGAATTCGCTCGACAGATCGAATGTCGTATCCACGGCCTTACGCAGATCGCCGCGTCCCTTTTTCATCGTGTGGACCCACTCCGCGACGAGTTGCTTGCCTTCTTTCGGCATCCACTTCGCGGCGTCGACGCGCTTCTGGACCATCTTGTCCATGCGGTCCTGCATCGAGCCGACCCGTTTGGCGACGCGGTCGAAAGTCTTCTTTTCCAGTTCGATGACGCGGAGCGCGACTTTGGCGGCGCGCTGCTGGACGGTTTGCTTGGAGTTTTTCTTCATGGTGCGATTCCCCCCACGGGTTTATATACGGACGGGAACAATTCCCTACCGGTAAGTATATCATGGAGTGCACGACAATCCAACTATTGAGAAAAAAATCACGATTATGAAATAAGCGGAAGAGTCCTGAATAAAGACTACGTAAAGTCGTCTATGATTACAGAATGTACAGTTGTTTGGCGTTCATATCGCCAGGCAACGAACCGACTTCGGAAGTGGAATGACCCCACCGAGTACGCGCTGCCGTAAGGCAGCCGACCGTCGTTGGTATAATTTAACAGGCGACAGATTTTGCCAATAGTAAAAAAAGAAGGCTGGACATGGATGTCAAATCTGAGTATTATCACAAGTCTCTTCGGGGAGGGCGCGGGCAATGCCTGCGGTGTGGGTTCATCATCTTGGTACCAAGGGCCGAGGGTTAGTAGCGATGGACTGTAGACTTTCCCGCGCAGAACGTTTGGCTGTGGAGTCGCACCAAACGAAGATGTGCTGCGAGCGGGGCTGTGATGTAACGTTTGACGAGGCGCTTGCCGACTGGAACGCTTCCCACGCGGTCCGTTGGCGCGAGGAACGTCAACGCCGGTTTCTTGCCGAACAGCGGGCCGAGATCGAACGGCACAAGTGGATCGAGTCCGAGAAGGCCGGACGCGATCTTGGACGCGACGCCGTTTTGGACTGGATCACAAAGAACGCCGCGGCGTGGCGCAGTTGGTACGAGACCCGCGAAGAGGCGGTCCGTTAGCCGAACGCCGACTATTGTTGGCCGCCCCAATCTCTGAAATCTGACCGCTGTGTAATTTTCTTGCGGAATTGATCCTGCCCGTGTATTACTATGCCTCTGCGGACCGCCCGCGTGGGGGTACGGGGTCCAGCGGGGCGTCTGACAACGTATTTGGACCACGCAGTAGGAAGCGCCACATTCGTGCAGGTTCCGGTCTCGCAAGAAGTCAATGCCCTGCTTGACGACGCTACGGCAATCAGCCTGCGCCGCGGGCAGATGTATGTCGGAGTCGAGCACCTGTACGAAGCGATCCTCGTCAAGTCCGATCTCCTCCCCCTTACATTCCTTAAACAATACGCAGACCAACTGCGCGCGGCGTCCCACGAGATGACGCGGGAAGCGTGGAAAGGCCACATGCCCATCGCGGGACCGGAAGTGTTCTACACGCCGCGTTGCGCGGGGGTCGCGAACGAGGCCGCGCGCTTCGGCCAGCGCCTGAGTCAGGGCAACGCTGGGGCGGGGCACCTGTTGCTCGCTCTGATCGCGGACGCATACTCCGCGCCCAGCAGGGCGATGGATCGCCTCCAACTCCCGCGCGGCGAGATGATTAAGTTGCTTCGTCACGAATTGATGCGCGGCAGCCAGGCGCGTCCCCTCGTGAGGGAAGCCCAGAAGACGAGCGTAAAGGCCGCCGCCATGCCACAGCAAGGCGCTGACGCGCGCGACTTGCCAGAGCTTGTGATGGGAGAGGACAACGCCGCTCAACCGACGAGCACGGCGGTGCTCGCGACGCTGACGCGCGACCTTACGCAGGCCGCGGCGCTGGGCTCGCTCGAACCCGCCATAGGCCGCGACAGAGACATCGTATCCATCGCGGAGATTCTCTCGCGCAAGACGAAGAACAATGTGATCCTGGTTGGCGAAGCGGGCGTGGGCAAGACGCGGATCGTCGAAGGCCTGGCGTACTCCGCGTTTCGCGGGCGCGGCGCGGGCGTGCTGGCGGGGTATCGATTCCTCGAATTAAACATGGCGGCGCTCATGGCGGGCACGGCGTACCGCGGCGCGTTCGAGGAAAGGCTGCTGGGTCTGCTCGAAGAGTTGCGCCGCGAACCCAAGAGCGTGCTGTTCATCGACGAGATACATCTCATCATGGGCGCGGGCACGGTCGAGGGTGGAACGACGGACTTGGCGAATCTTCTGAAGCCCGCCCTCGCTCGGGGCGAACTGCGCTGCATTGGCGCGACGACGTTGCACGAGTACCGCAAGTTCATCGAGAAAGACCCGGCGATCGAGCGCCGGTTCCAGATGTTGCGCATCGAGGAATTGTCCGCGGCGGCGACGTGGGAGGTTTTGGGGCATCTTCGCCCCGGCCTGCAAAAGCACCATGGCGTGCATATCAGCGGCAAGGCGATGCACGCGGCGATCGCATTGTCGCAGCGGTACATGCCGAACCGGCAACTGCCGGACAAGGCGATCGACGTGCTCGATCAGGCCTGTGCGCGGTACCGGTTGAAGGCCGTTGCGGCGAAGAGCATGCCGAAGGCGTTCGACAGCGACATGGGGCAACCACTGGCCGAAAAAGTGACTCCGCACGACGTGCGCAAGGTGGTCAGCCGAATGACGGGAATTCCGATTGAGGAAATCACGCAGGAAGAGCGCGTGCGGCTGACCGATCTTGACCGCAAGCTGCGCAAGCGCATCATTGGACAGGACGATGCCGTGTCGCGTGCCGTCGCGGCGGTGAAAAAGGCGCGCGCGGGTCTGGCCGATCCGAGCCGTCCCGAGGCGGTAATGTTGTTTCTAGGTCCGACGGGGGTCGGCAAGACACAACTCGCGAAGAGTCTTGCGGACATGTTGTACGGTTCGTCAAAGCATCTAATCACTTTCGACATGTCCGAGTATGTCGAGGAGCATTCGGTGTCGCGCCTGCTCGGCGCGCCGCCGGGATACGTGGGCAGCGAGGAAGAGGGCCGGCTGTCGCAGGCCATACACAACGCGCCGTTTTCGATTCTGCTGTTCGACGAAATCGAGAAGGCGCACCGCCGTATCTTCGATATCTTCCTCCCCATTCTGGACGAAGGGCGTCTGAAAGACTCGCGCGGGCGCGACCTGAGCTTCCGCAACTCGATAATAATCTTCACGTCCAACGTCGGTTCGGAGCACCTGCATCGCGGAGTGGACGCAGTGGACGACGACGCACTGATGGCGAGCTTGCGCAAGAGCTTTCGCCCCGAGTTCATCAACCGCATAGACGAGATTGTCCCTTTCTATCCGCTACTGTTCGAGGATATCCGCCTCATGCTGAAGATAAATCTCGGCGAGATGAACGAGCGCCTGAAGGAGCGTGGTATGCGGCTGCGCGTGTTTCAGGGCGCGTACGAGTATCTTGCGCGCGAGGGCTACAACGCCGAGTTTGGCGCGCGCGAGTTGCGCCGCACCGTCGAGCGGCTCGTCATGAATCCCATCAGTGCGATGGTGCTTGAAGGGCGCTTCGTCAACGGCGACACCGTCGAGGTACTCGTCGAGAATGACGAACTGACCTTCCGCAAAGGCGAAACGCTTATCCAACGTGGAGTGGCCACCGCATGAGGGCGGGTGGGCAGGCCGACTGTTTTGTCGTCGTGAACGGACCGGAAGACGGCACCGAGTTTCCGATCGTACGCGCGCCGTTCCACATTGGCCACGACAGCGGGTGCACTGTCACGCTACGGCTCGACAAAGGCATCGAAGACTTTCACGCGCTTGTGTCCGTCGTGTCCGACGGGTACCGCATCCGCAAAGCGCGCGACAAGGCCATCTACGTGAACGGGTACCCCGCGGGCGCGCTGCGTTCGCGGATCGTCCGCGATGGAGGCATGGTGCAGATCGGCCAGACGCTGCTCATTCTCGATTGCTCCCCGGACGGGCTCGCCCGCCGCACGCGCGGCCTCCCGACCGACAGCGACGTCGTCTGGGCCGTGCGCGAAGGCGCAAAACATCTCTGGTCGTTCGTGAGGAATATCGCTACATCCGTCTATCGCCTCGTCCGCCGTATCGTCACGAGCTGGATGGCGATGCTGGCGATTGCCGTCGTCCTGTATATCGCCTGGCCACAGTTCCGCTGGTGGATTCAATGGGCGGTCGTTTGGGTGTGGGTGCGCGTGACGAACGTGCTTTAGCGATTCGATTTGTGCGCGCTTTCGGCGATTCACGTTCGCCAGTGTCATGAATCCCAAACGCGTTCGAAAAGTCGAACGCCCTTCGGAGTTGTGCATAAGCTCGAATGCTCGATTACGATTACGAGCACGAGCACGAGCACGACAATTAATGCGAATCTCAGACTGATGACACTTGCCGGATTTGGTACAATACGCCTTTGGGGGATCGGGGGATTCTGCCATGAAACGCACGTCGTACACTTTTTCGGCATTTGCGTGCGCCATTACACTTTATAGCTTGTTCGCACACGCCAATCCGCCTGTCGAGACTTCCCCACCGCCCGCCGATCCCGATTCCGTCGCACGATGGCAGGCGATGCGGTTTGGCATGTTCATCCATTGGGGCCCCGTCTCGTTGAAAGGCACCGAGATTGGCTGGTCGCGCGGCAAGGAGGTGCCCCGCGAGGAGTACGACGGGCTCTACGAGGAATTCAATCCGACCGAGTTCAACGCGGCGGAGTGGGCACGTATCGCGAAGGGCGCCGGGATGAAGTACGTCATCATCACGTCCAAGCATCACGACGGCTTCTGTATATGGGACTCGCAATTTACCGGCTACGACATCATGTCCACACCGTTCAAGCGTGACGTACTCGAGGAACTGTCGTTGGCGTGCAGAAACGCCGGCCTTGCCTTTGGCACCTACCACTCGATCCTCGACCGGTATCAGCCTGACTACAACACCATCGACGCGCAGGGCGGGCCCGGGTACGCACTTCCCGCAGGCCGGGACCCGAACATGGATCGATATGTCGAGTACATGCGGGACCAGTTGCGTGAGATCGTGACCAAATACGGGCCGTTGCACACGATGTGGTTCGATGGCGAATGGGAAAAACCGTGGACCGTCGAGCGCGGGTGGGACCTACTGCGATACTGCCGCGAATTGGACCCGAAGATGCTTGTGAATAACCGCGTCGGTAAAGGCCGCGAAGGAATGGAGGGGGTAACCAAATCCGGCTTTGCGCCGGGCGACTACGACACCCCCGAGCAACAAGTCGGCGCATTCAACAGCGAGCGCCCGTGGGAAACCTGCATGACGATCTGTTCCCAATGGGCCTGGAAACCCGACGACAAACTGAAATCGCTGAAAGAGTGCATCGACATCTTGGTGCAGACCGCGGGTGGCGACGGGAATTTATTGCTCAACGTCGGCCCCATGCCGGACGGCCGCATCGAACCGCGCCAGGTGGATCGCCTGATGGAAATCGGGGCATGGCTGAAAGCCAACGGCGAGAGCATCTACGGCACACGCGGTGGACCGTTCCGGCCGGACAAGTGGGGATGCAGCACGCACAAGGAAAACACGATTTACGTTCACGTACTCGACTGGCCGGAGAAGGAGTTGCAGTTGCCCAAGCTCGACGCGACGATCCAATCCGCTGCGTTGGTTGATGGCTCGCTTGTACAGTTCGAGCAGGACGCAAATGGCATACGGTGCGTGGTTCCCAATGATCGACGTAATCCATTGGACACGATCATTGTGTTGAAGTTGTCCGCCGAGTAATGGGGTCGCGCACTACTCGAACGACGGCCGCAGCACGCGTCTCGACATTGGATTGTTCCGCGTGCTTGGGTGCGTCCTTACAGCACCCGCATGGCCACCATCGTCTGGTCGTCGGTGGGGCGTTGACCGAGGAGGTGGGTGCGGACGTGGCCGCGGATGGTGTCGATGAGGTCTGGAGCGCTCGCGTGGCCGTTGAGGATGGCGTGTTCGAGGCGTTCTTCGCCGAAGAACTCGCCGGAGAGCGCCTTGGCTTCGGTAATGCCGTCGGTGTAGAGGAGCAACGTGTCGCCCGGCTGAAGCTGTACTTCGGCCTCTTCGTACCACGCACCGCGATCGATACCGAGCGGAAAGCTTCCAACCGCGTCGAGCCAGCGCGCTTCCCCGTTCGAGCGCAGTAGCGGCGGATTGTGCCCGGCGCAGGCGTATCGGACGAGGCGGCTTTCGGGACAGTAGTACATCAGAAACGCCGTCACGAACGAGCTGTGGATCGGTTTTGTGGCGATGTGGCGGTTCAAGTATTCGAGCATCGCGCCGGGACCTTGCGCCTTGTGCACGCGCGTGTAAATGAGCGTCGACAACATGGTGACAACCACGGCCGCGGACGGCCCGTGGCCCGACGCGTCCGCGATGAGAATGCCCCACCACCCCTCGTGATCGTTGGAACTCTGCTCGTCAATGGGGCCGATGGGAAACACGTCGTAGTAGTCGCCGCCCGCGCGATCGAAGCTT
This sequence comes from Candidatus Hydrogenedentota bacterium, assembly GCA_013359265.1. Classification (NCBI taxonomy): domain Bacteria; kingdom Pseudomonadati; phylum Candidatus Hydrogenedentota; species Candidatus Hydrogenedentota bacterium. The sequence goes on along the minus strand of JABWCD010000020.1, from coordinate 98,960 downwards.
TCGTGGATCGCGGCGAGTTCGAGGCCGGGCACCGCGGGCAACGGCGCAGGCAACAGCCCGCGCTGGATGCTTGCGATTTCGTCGACTTCGTGATGGATGAACGCGGTCGCTTCGAGCAGTTCCTTGGCGGCGCGTTTGCTGTTGGACATGCCGCCCAGCAGATTGGCTTGCAGAATCTGCGATTCGACCTCGCGCGACGTAAACGCGTCCGCCTTCGTCGACAGGAAAATAACCCAGTTCAGGGCGCGCCCGCCGTCGAACACGGGCGTAGCGATCATCGAGCGGTACGGCGACAGGTCCGTGCCCAACACCGGGTCCGTGGGAACGTTCAAGTCCCGAATGACGGTGACGCGTTCTTCGGAAATAATCTGACCAATAATGCCGCCGCTCTCGATTGGAGCGACCCTACTTTCGTCCTCCCGGTTTGGAAACGCATCCGACTCAATCTGCTTGTCATGGAAAATTCGAATCACGCGGTATTGGTTCGGTCCGACGCCCCGGCGGGAAATGGAGATAAGCCCGAGGTCGCCGTATAGTTTGCGCATCGTGTCGCGGTACAGTTTCGCCGACGTGCCCGGGTCCGGGTCGATGCTAAGGTCGCGCATCATGTCGATGAGTTGCTTAAATCGGCCGGCTTCGTCTTTGCGCGGGGCCATGACTAGTTTTTTACCTCGAGTGAGAACGAGTCGTTCACTGACTTGAGCCATGCGCGCGTCACTTTCTCGCACTTTTCGCGGACCGATCGCGAATCGGCGGTGCCGAACAGATCGGCCAACTGATAGGGGTCCTTGGCATTGTCGAACAACGAACCCTTGCCTTTGCTGGTCATGAAGTATGTGTGCTTCTTCGTCCTGATCCCGCGGAACAGCGGCGCAGGATGCGTCTCTTTGCCGGACGCGTTTCCCTTGGCAATGTGCATGATAAACTGCGACTTCGGGTCCGGCCCACCGCCGCCGACAAGGTGATCCGAATAATCCTGGCCGCTACACCTGCGCGGCGCCTTCGCGCCCGCGAGGGCGCACAATGTCGGGACTATGTCTATAGTTCCAAACAGGCTGTCAACTTTTTTCTTCGCTTCGATTCGCCCCGGCCACCGCACGAGGAACGGGACACGGATCGATTCTTCGAAGGGCTGCCGCTTCCCTCCCACGCCGTGCGAGCCGAACATGGAACCGTGATCACTCGTGTAAACGAGAATGGTGTTCTCTTCAATTCCCAGCTCTTCGAGTTTCTTCATGATCCGGCCCAGTTCATCGTCAATCGCGCTGATGTGCGCATGGTAGCCTTCGTAGTATGGCCAGCCGTTGTTGCTGAAGAACTTCGCCTCCGGCGACGCATCCGCCGGCCGGCCGTCTTGCCAGTTCGGGCGGCGCGGCAGCGCACCCTCGGGGTACAGCGCTTTCTTCCCTTCCGGCGCATCGGTGAAATTCGCGTGCGGCGGATTGAGCGACACAAAAAGGCAGAACGGGTTGGCCGTGTTGCCCTCCATGAATTCCAGCGCCTGGTCCGTCATCAGCGTCGCGTTGTATCCCTTCGGCGTGACGGGCGCACTACCTGAGGGATAATACTCCGACGTGTCCCAGTGAATGTTCGTCTTTTCCCAGATGAGTGAATGGTCGAAGCCGAACGGTTCCGCGCGCGTACCGCCGAGGTGCCACTTGCCGATATACCCTGTGCGCCACCCGCCATTGCGAAACGATTTCCCGACCGTTTGCTCGTTTGGCGACAGCGGGATGTTGTTGTCCACCACGCCGGTCTCCTGAGGCCAGCGCCCGGTCAAAAGGATGCCGCGGTACGGCGAGCATACAGGGTAGTTGCTGATGCAGTTCGTGAACTCCGCCGACTCCTCCGCGAGCTGCGCCATGTTCGGTGTGATCACCTGCGGCAATTCGGTGAACGACATCGACTGCCAGCGGTGCTCGTCGCTGAACACATACACGACATTGGGTTGCCGCTTGGGCGCCGCGACTGTTTTGGCGTGCGCCGCCGCGGAGACAACGCCCGCACCCGCGGAAACGAGGAACGCGCGCCGGGTGATGTCATTAAGTGCAGAAGTGGTCATCGAAGTTCTCCGTTCTACGGAAGAGCCACCAAGAAAATGCTACGGCGCGCAGGCGGCCGCGTCAACCGTTTCCAAACCAGACATCGCCGCGCTAACGCGCCATAACCTTCTGGCTGTCTCGACGTCGTGCGATGCGGGCGACGGCGCCCGTTCTCTGCACTTCTCGAAGTATTTTCCACTTACGCCGCTTACCTCCTGCGAACTCGCCAAATAAATCGGGGTTCGCGCGCCATCCCGCGGGCTCAGCCAAAACAGCCCGGCCACTTTCGCGAGACGATTGAGCGGGAAAGCGAGATTGTTGGCAATGCCAGTCGCGACCACGCCTGGATGCAGCGCGTTTACCGTCACACCAGTGCCCTCGAGCCTTCGGGCGAGCTCGTTTGTGACAAGCACGTTCGCGAGTTTTGTCTTGCCATAAACCCGCATGGCGGCGTAGGAGCGTTCGCTCTGCAGATCGTCGAAGTCGAGCTTCGCGCCGAAGTGCATGTCGGACGACACGAATACAATCCGCGCCGGCGCGCAGGCCTTCAGCCGCGAAAGCAGCAGGTTCGTCAACAGGAATGGGGCAAGATGGTTGACAGCGAACTGCATCTCGATGCCGTCGCGTGACAGTGTCCGCGCACCGGGAATCGTCGCGGCATTGTTAATCAGAACGTGCAGGTCGCGGAAGCGCGATAATACGTCGTCCGCCGCGCGGCGCACGTCGTCGAGCGACGCAAAATCCGCGATTACTAGATCGAGCGATGCGCCCGGCACCGTGCGCGCGATGCCGGCGATGGTCTCCTCGCCTTTGCGGCGGTCGCGGCACACGAGGATGACCTGCGCACGCAACTCGGCAAGCCCTTGCGCCGTCGCCCTGCCAATTCCGCTGCTCGCGCCCGTGACGAGTACGGTCTTGCCATTGATGAACCACGCATCGCCGTTCATCGGACACCTCACTCCTTGCACCATCAGCTTGCCGGAATTGGTCTCGGCAGACAAGTTGCCGCCTTGATCCGCGTGTGGACGGGCTGGTACGTTTTGCGCGGTAGCTGCCCCAACACTGTCACTCACACGAACAAGGAGACTGCGTCATGCCGGGCAAATATACGGGACTTAGCGCGCACGACATCGATCTCGAGGCCGCGCAGCGGGCCGTCGCGGCGGCCATCAAGAAGGCCGAGGAACTGGGCTGCAAGATGAATATTGCGGTCGTGGACGCCGGTGCGAACCTGAAAGCCTTCGCGCGGATGGAAGGCGCGTGGCTCGGCAGCATCGACATCTCGATTAAGAAGGCGCGTACAGCGCGTTTCTTCGACATGCCGACCGGCGCGATCGGCAACCTCAGCCAGCCGGGCGGGTCGCTGTATAACATTGAGCATTCGAACGGAGGTCTGATTACGTTTCCCGGCGGCGTGCCCCTGACGAACGCCAACGGTGTCGTCATTGGCGGAATTGGCGTGTCGGGATCGATCGTCGAAAACGACCACGCCTGCGCGTCGGCGGGCGCCGCGGCGCTGTAAGCGCAGATTGAGAGTGGATTGCGGTGTGCCGGTTTGTACCGCCGGCGCACCTTTTGGTTTCTGCCCTGGGAACGCTTACCTGCGGTCGAACACCAATTATTGAGACGAGCGGACGATTATGAATCTGGCGCCTTGGCGTCTCGTGCGTCTGCCAGCACTGCCTGGTACTTGGGACTGCGTTCGAGCAGCTCTCGAACGGTTATCGTTTCGCCCACGGCGGGCGGCGCGATCGGAAAGTAGCGTTCGACGGTCAGGAGCCGGCCGGTACGCGGACTGCGTTCTTCGACCATCGCCCCCGTGTACCACAGGTACAGGTCGTCGTCCAACGGTTTGTCGAAGACGAAGGCTGCGTCCATCGGCCAACCGTTGGCGTCAGTCTTGAGGACCGTCACCGTCAAGCCCGCCAATTGAACCGTGTCTCCCTGCGTCATCGGATACTTGGCGCTCCGGTAGACGCTCAATCCGCGGTCCGCAATCAAGCCGTCATCGCTGCGAATCAACAATGTGGATCCATCCGGTCGTTCAACCGTCAGCGCGCGAAGGCCGGATGAGAGCATGCGCATGTGCCCCGGCATGAGCTGCACGTCGGCGGACCGCTTCAGCATAAAGTAATAGCAGGTGAAGTCGTTCGCACCCTGGAGCAGGATCAAGTCGCGGTTCACGACCGACGCGTCAAATGGAAGCGACGCGTAGGCCGCGTCGAACTTACGTGCGGTCGCGCCATGCACCATCGATTGTACCGTCAGCGTGTTCGGCGCGACGATTAAGTGCGCGACAACGAAAATGCAGAACAACGCCGTCGCGTTTGCGCGGCGGAGTCCCGCTTTTGGAATCCATTCCGCCGACTTATCGCCCCGTCGAACAAGAATGACGAGTACAACGATGAGCAAGGCGCCGACGATGTAGTAGACAATTGTGCCAAGCCGAAAAATCGAATCTGCGATCCGCACAATTGCCGTCAGCCCGACAATGGATCCAATCAGCCTGGCAAACTGGCGCGCATTGAACCAGCCTGAGAGGTATTCGGCGATGAGGGCCATGCCACCAATTGCCGAAATGGTGAGCACGCGCGGTTGCGCGACGACCGCGCTCACCGGCAGCAGGGCAATCACCGCGCCAATGAGCCAGAACCGGGCGCGCGCGTTTGCGCGCAGCATTGGGCGCATGATCCACAACGCGGCACACAGCAACAGTACAACTACTGCAAAGCCAGTCGCCCGCTGCGTGTCGCCGCCGCGCAAGAATTCGGAGGGCCACTTGAACCATTCGGTGAAGAGCAGGATCGGTATGTTTGAGCCGATCCGCGCGAGCCATGCCGGAAAATCGCTCCCCGGGTCCGCGTACCATGCGGAGCCTGCAGACCCGAAACCGCGCACACGGTACAGTGCAAGGTACATCGCGCTAATCGCCGCATAGGGCGCCAACGAAAGCAGCCGGCTTCGCCACGAATCGAATCCCATGACCAGCGCATACGCAAAGAGATAGGCGCAGACGCTAATCGCGCCCTCGCCGCAGATGAGGCCGATCCCGTACATCGCGAAGGCGGCAACCGCCCACACGTCGCGTTTCGTTGTGCGCCAGCGGTGATGCGCAATCAGGACGGCTATCGACGAGCACGCGACCATTAACGTGTTGCGGCTCGAAATCCACCCGACGGCATACCCGTGGGCCTCGTCCGTCGCAAACATGAATGCTGCAAGCCACGCGATCCATGGCGCAGAGGCGAATTCACGGAAAAGCACAAACGCCAGCCCGCACATCAATGCGAACCACAGCACGTTTTGAAGGTGCATGGGCCGCGCGTTGTCACGAAACGTCGTATAATCGAACCAGTGCGTTGCCGCCGCAAGCGGGCGAAAGAACCACAGTTTCGCTTCGGTCACGGCCCACCACGGAAACACGCCGCGATCGCGCAGCCACTCGTTCTCCTGCACATTTCCCTTCGAAAACGCGAATGCGTCGACCCAACTTCTGCTGAGCGCGTCGAGACCGGGAAACCCCTTGTGTAATGCGCGCATATAATTGTCGTCGTTGACAAAGCCGTTGTTCAGCGAGGGAAACGTAAGTGCGGCCGCAAGGCCGGCAAACAGCAGCGCCCCCGCGATGTAATGCAGACTGGATTTCACGCCGGACCCCTCAACAGACGATTGGATAAAGATGCCTCACGAGGCAAAGAGAAAGTATACTGGCGCTTCGACAAGCGCGCCAGTTCCGGCGCGAGAGCGGGAATCAATAGTTCCGGCCAGGGAAATACCGATACATGCCAAAGACCATCGCAATCGTCGGCGCTTCCGCGGACAGGAGGAAGTATGGCAACAAGGCCGTGCGCGCGTTTCGCGATGGCGGCTGGACGGTTTATCCAGTGAATGCGAACGCCCGCGAGATTGAAGGACTGAAGGCCTACGCTTCGATTGGGGAAGTGCCGGGACCGCTGGATCGCGTTTCGATGTACGTGCCGCCTGCCGTGGGCATAACCATGCTTCACGAGATCGCCGCGCGCAAACCGGCCGAGTTCTTTCTCAATCCCGGTTCGGAGAGCGCAGAACTGATCGCAAAAGCGGAAGAGATCGGACTTAACACTATTACTGCGTGCAGTATTGTAAATATCGGCCTCCGGCCGGACATGTACCCGGACGAGTAGAATGCACAGGAGCGCAACCCAATGAGCGAACGAAAGCCATTCAGACCGGAAATCATCCGCGGCCCCGGAAGTGGCGGCGGCGGATTCGATTTGTCGAAGTTCCGGCCAAACCTTGCGAAGGTGCTGTGGCCAATCCTCATTGTGCTTTTTTTGTTCTGGCTGCTGCGCGGCGGGCCGGCCTATACGGTCGCGCCAGGGGAGGAAGGCATCGTGTTGACGTTTGGCAAATACACACGCACGACCGAGCCGGGCTTTCACTTCAAGCTGCCGTGGCCGATTCAGACCGTCGAATTTGCGGACATCGGCGAAGTGAAGCGGCTCGAGATCGGATTTCGCTCGAATAGCTCCGGGGGCACGACGACCTACGCCACGTTCCAGAACGACCCGTCGCTCCTCAACGAATCTCAGATGCTCACCGGCGACGAAAACGTCGTCAATTGCTCGATGTCCGTACAGTTCCGCGTAAAGAACTCGCGCGAATACCTTTTCAATTTCGATCCCGGCGAGGTCGAGAGCATGCTGCGCGCCGTGGCGGAAGCCGCGCTGCGCCAGGCTGTCGGCGACCATCCGATCAACGACGTTTTGACGACCGGCAAGTTCGAAATCATGGGCGAGATCAAACTGAAGATGCAGGAACTCGCCGACCTGACGGGGGCCGGCGTCACGATCGAGGACGTGTTTTTGCAGGACGTGCAACCGCCCCACGAAGTGGCCGAAGCGTTTCGCGACGTTGCGAGCGCGCGAGAGGAACGCGAGCGCATCATCAACGAAGCGCACGCGTACCAGAGCGGCGAGATTCCCAAAGCGGAAGGTGAAGGCGAGCGCGTCAAGCTGGCCGCCGAGGGGTATAAGGAGGCGACGATTGCCGAAGCGCAAGGCGCCGTGGCGCGGTTCAACGCCATCGCGGAGCAGTACCGGCAGTCGCCCGAGATCACGCGGTCGCGCCTGTATCTCGAGACCATGTCGCGCCTGTTGCCGAATCTGAGACTTACCCTCGTGGACGAATCCGCCGGAGTGCTCAATCTCAAGAATTTGGACAGGCAGGCGATTCCGGTGGACCCACAACAGATTCAGCAACAGTACCAACAGCAGACCTACTCGGGAGCGAACACACCATGAAGACGTTTCGATTTGTGGCGGGCGCCGCCGCCGTCTGCGTTCTCATTGCGCTCCTCGTAGCGAACACGTGCATGTTCGTCGTACATGAACGCGACCAAGTCGTTGTCACACGCCTGAACAAACCCGTCCACGTGATCGTCGGCGACCGCGCGCCCGAACAATTCGAGCCGCTAAAGACAGAAATCCTGCATGCTGCCCGGCGTACGGGCGAGGGCGCGGAAAAGCTCAAGATCAGCATGGGCGCGGGCATCTATTTCAAGGCGCCGTTTGCCGACACGGTCGAACGCTTTCCGGATGTCTTGATGACGTACGGGGTCGAGGAAGAGGCCGTCGTGCTTGCGGACAAGAAGACGCTCGTGGTCGACAACTTTGCGCGTTGGAGAATCGAGAACCCTCTGCTTTTCCGCATCAGCGTGCGCACGATTACCGGGGCCAACGGCGCGCTGGACGACGTGATTTACTCCGCGGTGCGCGAGGAACTGGGCCGAAACGATCTGACGGAAGTGATCCGAACGACAAACAAGCACGTGGGCACGGACGTACCGGCCACGACGGACGCTCCGGAAGATCTTGAAGCGCTCAACACGATGAGCGACGAGATCACGTTGGGGCGCGAAAAGATTATGAACTCCGTGACGAAACGCGCCAACGATCGCACGCTCACGCAGTACGGCATTCGCGTGGTCGACGTGCGCATCCGGCGCGCCGACCTGCTACCGGAAAACTTCCAGGCCGTGTTCGGCCGCATGTCTGCGGAACGATCCCGCATTTCGCGCGGGTATCGCAGCGAAGGCCAGAAACAGGCGGAGATTATTATGGGCGGCACGGACCGCCAGGTGCAGGTCATCCGCGCGAACGCCGAGCGCGAGGCGGCGATGATGCGCGGCGAAGCGGACGCGGAAGCCATCCGCATTTTTGCCGAAGCGTTCAGCTCGAACCCGGAGCTGTACAGCTTCGTGCGTTCGTTGGAGGTGCTTGAAGAATCGACGCCTCCGGGGACCGAGGCGATTCTCAGCGCGGATTCCGGACTCTTTCGACTGCTTAAGGAAGGCGCGGCGAGAGCCGATTAATAATCGACGACGTACTTGCCTTCCGCGTAGTCCTTTGTGCGTATGATCAATTTTGCGCGGTCGCGGTCGTAGGTCCAGTCGAGGCCTTCCTCCAGCGCCTTCATATCCAACTGCACTTTCAACGGCGGGAAAATCATGTGGACGCGCAGAATGTGGGGTTTGTGCACGCCGGAGATTTGGAGCGTAAGCTGGCTCGACATGCGCGACTCGAGCCTCGTCTTGCCGGAACCGTCCGCGTGCACCATTTCGAATTCGGTGTTGCCCGCCGGATACACGAGCCAGGTGACGAACCCCTTCGATTCCGCATCGCCGTAACCCGTGTAACTGCGTGAAACGTTCAGCGGAATGATCGCGCCGTCGCGAATATACACGGGGGCTTCCTCCAGCGGGTACGTGCGTCGCGTCGTAGACGGTCCCTCCAACACCTCCAAATCGTTGAACATATACCGCCACTTGCCCGCAGGAATGGTGACCGATCGCATCAGATTGTCCTCGTAGATCGGCGCAACCAGGAAGTCGTTCCCGAACAGATAGTGGTATTTGGATTCGAGCGGACGCATGAGTGGCTTACCACCTTCGTGGCATTCCGCAACGTGCGTGTAGATATACGGGACCAACTCTGTATGGAGCCATGCGAATTTGCGGACGATCTCCCACTCGCGCTCGTTCGACAACCACAACCGCCGGTCGGCGTGCCCGCCGTTCATGAACAACCCGCAGAAACACGAGAATTGCGCCCAGCGCGCGTACAGGTTCGGGGGTATGTCGCTGCCGGAGTAGCCCGGGATGTCCGAGCCAATGACGTTGTAGCCCATGGACGCGCTGCGCAGAATGTCCGTAATCGCTTCCTCAATTCCTTCGTTCTCGAGCGTCCACGCGTGGTCTTGATCGCCGACCCAATTCACGGGTGACGCGTCGAGCGGCGCAAATCCCTCCGGGTGGGCGAGGGTGTCGAGCCACTCGAAGAATTCGCCGCGCGGCTTCCTGTTCAGCAGGCCGAGGCGATCGGTTGACCGCGAAAGTGTAATGAATTCGGGGTTCTTGCTGAGGCCGTGCGCGTACTCGTCGCGGTAGTAGCGGTCCATGTACTGGCGCGTCGTCATCGGACCATTGAACACGTTCATGTAAAACAACGGCGCATTGCGATACTGCGACCGAAACAGTGTGCCGGTCCCGTCCAGCTTCCATCCGTCGATGCCCCAGTCGAAGAGCGGCTCTTGCAGGCCGCGCCACCACTTCATCGCGGCGGGGTTCGTGTAATCGATGAACCCGCCTCTCCCCTTCCACCATCCAATTTGCCATCCGTCGCCGGTCAAGTAACCCTTTCTCCTGGCGTCTTCGTACCAATCGGTCGAATCTTTGAAACGCGTGTCGTCATTTTGGCTGTTGACCATCGAAGTCATCCAAAGCACAACGCGGTACCCACGTTTTTCGAGGTCGCCAAAGAACTCGGCCGGTTTGGGATAGCGTTCCTCGTCGACGGCGAAATCGTTGTAGCGGGTCGACCAGGGACTGTCGATCAAGACCGTGCGCACGGGGAAGTCGCGCTCTTCGTATTCCTTCAACAAGCCAAGAATGGCCTGGGACGTGTTCCCATCGTCTTCCCACAGCCATGGTTCGAGCGCCCACGCGGGCGTTAGGGGAACGGGTCCCTTCAAGCCTCCATGCAACGGGTATCCCCAAAACGGAAAGACGAAATAGAAGTACGTGCCGACGCAGAGCAGAAGCAGGACGAACGCAAAAAGCTGCATCAGGCGGAAACCGCAACCGCGTTTCTTGCTCATGGCCCCCCATTGCGTGCGTGCCGGCCCAGAATCATTGTCACGTCTCAACCCAATCGAGGTTACACAATTATGCCAGGGCTTAACGTCTCAACACGCCAAATGTCGTAATTGGGTTCCGGGTTTCGGGTCCCGGGTTCCGCAGAGAAGTCATGTCGTCCGTGTTGTTCCGCCCCTGCCGACGCTGTGCTTGAACCTGTGTGTCCCCTAATGCATTGAGGTGTACTTTGAACTCGATAAAACCGGTGCGCGCCGCGCCCGCTCCGCGGCGTTACTTCGCGCGCCGCGTGTCCTTCATCGCCCGGTCGATCTCGCGTTTTACCTCGCGATCGCGGATGGTGTCCCGTTTGTCGAACGTCTGCTTTCCCTTGCACAGCCCGATCTCGACCTTTGCGCGGCCTTCCTTGAAGTACACACTTAATGGCACGAGCGTGTACCCTTTTTCCGCCACCTGCGCGCCGAGTTTCGCAATCTCGCGCTTGTGCATGAGCAGCTTTCGTTTGCGCTCGGGGTCGTGATTCCACACGGTGCCTTGCTCATACGGATTGATATGAACACCGACAAGAAACATCTCGCCATCAGTCACGTCGGCGTATGCATCTTTCAACACGATGTGCCCCGCGCGCAGCGATTTCACTTCCGTGCCGCGCAGCTCGATGCCCGCCTCGTGCTTTTCCAGCACGTGATAATCGTGCCGCGCACGCCGGTTCTGAATGACTATTTTTTCTCCCATGAATCGGGACTTTACCTATGTATTGCGAACGTATCGCGAGGGCGTCGCTTTTCGAGTTCAAGATCAAATTGCAGATCTCAAATTTGAGATTTCAGAATTCGGGTTTCGGGTTTCGAAATACGCTACCACGGGCATTTTGAGACTTTGACAATTCAACTTTCATGTGCGTACACCCAACCCATTCTATTCGCCAAGTTTATCTCCGCGGCCCCCAATCCGGTCCCTGTGCGCTGACACCGATCCCCGGGATCTTCCGGTTTTCGCCGGTGGCGGCGTTCGCCGCCCACAATTGCGGTTTGCCTTCGCGCGTAGAGGTAAACACAACGTACCGCGAGTCACGCGACCAGCTTGGCGATTCATTTGAGCCGCCGCTCGCCGTGAGCGCCCGAGGGTTCGCGCCGTTTGCGTCCATCACATAGACTTCGAAGCCGCCCTGCTCGACGACATAGGCTATTTGTTTTCCATCGGGCGACCACGACGGGTCATAGGACTTGCCGCCCTGCAACGACAAGCGCCGCACGTTTCCGCCGGTCGTGTCCATCACGTATATCTGTGGGCTGCCCCCGCGATCGCTGACGAATGCGATACTGTTGCCGTCCGGGCTGAAACACGGCGATGTGTCAGTGCCCGGATCGTTTGTGAGCCGCTGTTTGCCCGTGCCGTCGGCATTCACCAGATAGATTTCCGAGTTCGCGTCCTTACTCAACACCATTGCGAGCCGCTGGCCGTTTGGCGCCCACGCCGGCGCGCTGTTCATACCGACTTCCTTTGACAACGCCATGGACTTGCCCGACGAAAGCTCGAACGAATACAGGAACTGGTAGCGGTCTTTGAACGACACGTAGGCGATCTTTGATCCGTCCGGGGAAAACGTAGGCAGAATCGAAATCGAGTTGTGCTGCGTCAACTGTTTCATATTCGCGCCGTCGTAGTCCGCGATATAGATTTCCTTCTTACCCGTGGCGCCGCCGCTGAAGCAATACTGCGACGTCGCGATCCCCGGCTCGCCGTCGAGGTACTTCACAATCTCGTCCGAGAACTGGTGGACCACCTGGCGCCACCACGACTGTTGGCTTGACAACCGCTTACCGACGACTTGCTGTCCCGTTGCCGCGTCGAACAACCGGCACTCGAGCGTCACATTACCGCCTTCGGACACGGCATAGACATGCACGACATACTCTGCGCGCGCGCTGCGCCACGCGTCGAAGTTCAGCTTGGTGGGATCGCTGGTGAGGCCGGAGAAGGCCGCGGGGAATTCTTCCGGCCGCAACAGACGAATGAGACCGGTGAAGTCGAGGTCATACCGCATGACTTCCGTCATTTGGCTCGCAAGTGCATCCTGGCCGGGAGGCGTCGCAAACGTCGGAACGGCGACGCCTATGCGCGCATCCGTCCCTCCGCTCGATCGAATCTCGACCCGTTGACCGTCGGCCGCCGCCGGGTCCTGCGCCCCCGACACAAACGCCACGCAAAAAAACAGAATCGCTGGGCCAAAAAATCGCACGCTGCTGCTCCTATCGTGATACGCGCACCCAAACCGTGCGCATTACGTTGTCGGTATGAACGTGTAGTACACCTGTACCCGGGCGTCGGCAAAACTGTCGGGCAGCGCCGGATACGGCACCGCCGATTTGATCGCGCGAATCGCGCTCTCCGCGACCGCCGGGTCCACCGCATGCTTCACGACTTCCGGCTCGCCGACAAGTTTGCCTTCCCGGTTCACCCAAAACGAAATAAGCGCGCCGTCATCCGGCGGCCCTAATTGAATGCCTTGCGGGATGACCCATTCCTTCTCGACTTTGCGCTGGACCAGACCGCCCCACATCCCGAGCACGCTTGGCACGCCGCCGGCCATTTGAAGTCCAGGCTTGCCCGTCGCGACACCCGGCACGGGCGTCGTCTGCCGTTTCGTAGGCCGCGCAGGCCGGGATGACGAATCGAGATCGTCCAAGGGGTTGTCTGTCACGTCTGCCAGCGGATTGTCCGCCTTCGCGATCTTGACGCGTTTGTCTTCCGCCGGTTTCTTCTCCGGTTCTTTCTTCGGTTCCTTCTTCGGCTCTTCCTTCGCGGCTTCTTTTTTCGGCTTCTCTTCTTTCGGCTTGTCCGGTTTGGGCTTTTCTTCCTTAGCCAGCTTCGGCTCTTCCTTCTTCGGCTCGGGAGCCTTCGGTTTCGGCTCTTCCTTCTTTGGCGGAGGCGGTGGCGCGGGTGGCGTCGGCTGCGGCTGTACCGGGGGCGCGGCGGTCGGTGTACCCAGGGGCGGCGCATCGGCCGGAGGCAAGTTCGGATTGATCAGTTCGACCGAATACATGCCTGCCTGCGTGAGCTTAAGCGTCCGTGGCAACCGAATCGTCAGCGCGCACACAAGGGCGACATGCAAGACCACTGAAACAATGATTGCCTTGCGAAGCGAGGCCGAGGACTGCCACGGCCAGAACTGTGCGTAAAAGCTCCTCATGGTGAACGAGACCGGCGGTTACCTTTGTGCTAAAGCACGTTGAGACAAGCACTTGAAGCTAGAACGAAATGGACGCAATCCCGCCGACTGGGGACCATTCTTCGTGTTGACCACTATGGCATATCCGACCGATTGAAGTCAAAGAAAACTGCGCAGAATGGCCCACATGCCTACTATATCTGCGGCGCAGCCGTATCTTGACTACTAGCTGTAGTAGAAATTGGGCCAACGTCGGATCAATCCTCAAAACCGGTCGATGGTTCCTGACATCGGCGGCAAACGCCGTCTACGCGCGGGACAGCGGGTCGCTATTCGGGCGCCGGCCGATCCAAAACCTTCCTGCTAGTTCAGTATTCCGGTGTCGCCGACTCGTGTGCTACGCTCACAATGATCGAAAGTGTCCACGTTGGACATTAACTGTCCACTGTGCGCTAATACCAGGGGGTGGCTTTCATGCAATCGAACACCCGCTTTTACGTCATCGTAATCGTCGTGCTCGTCGCAGTCGTTGGCTTCTGGTTCATCCTTTTCGGTGGGAACAAAGCAGCGGATGACGACGCCTCGAAACCAGTTCAAATCACGGCGAAGAAGTCTGAACAGCCAGAACCATCAGCGGAGGTGGACGAGAAACCGGCGGTGCGGAAGCAGGATCGTTCCGAACCGGTCGGCGAACTCGCGGCGAACCGCACGGCGTCCGCATCCTCAGTCGCTGGCGACGGCACGATTACCGGCGTTGCCAAAGACGCCGCCGGCGATATGGTCGCGGGCGCAACAGTTCGCATTCTTCCCGTTGGCTGGAAGAATTACGAGGCCCGACCCAGTGACGCCTCTACGTTCGAAACCCAGACGGACAACGACGGCAAATTCTCGTTCTCGAAGGTACCGCTCAAGACATCGATTGGGATCGAGGCGGAGCTCGGCCCGCTCTACGCAGTAGACAGCACCTACGTCGGGGAACGCACGAAGACTGCCGAGATCGAACTTACGCTGGAGCAATCGGCCCACATCGCCGGCACCGTCGTTAGTCCCGAGGGCGAACCCGTTGCCGGGGCGGCGCTTTACGCGGCGCGATGGAAAGAACAAGCCGGGGAAGAAAACCTCCCACGGATCGAAACAGAAATCACGCGCCAAGTGACGGACGAGTCCGGCGCATTCCGCTTCCCACACGTGCCCACCGGCAGTTTCCAGTTTCTCGTCAAGTCCGACGCCTACGCGCCGTTGCTCACCGACTGGGTCGTGTCGGGAACGGACGATGCGAAATTCAGCTTGCGCAATGGCGGAACGATTGCAGGACGCGTGGTGTACGCGGGTACACGCGAACCCGCAGGCAAGGTGAACGTTATCGCGAACACAAACTTATCACGTGAAGGGCAACGTCAGGAATCCGCCACGGACGGATCGTTCGTATTTTCCAACCTGCGCGACGCGGAGTACCGACTCGCGATAGAAAGCGAAACGCTGACGCTGACAAAGGAGCCGGAGAAGATTACGCTCGCGCCCACGCAGAGTCTGGACGGAATTGAAATCGAAATCGACAAAGGCGGCGTCGTCAGTGGATTTGTACGCGACGCAGCAACCAGCAAGGGTGTCCGAAACGCGCGCATCCAACTGTACACCGAATCGCGCGGCGGCGGGACTATTCGCACCTCCAAGGACGCGACGACCGAAGAAGACGGACTTTACACGATCACCGGCCTTCCGTCCGGCAGCTACACGATCTATGTGACCGAGGCGGAGGGTTACGTCGCCGACGACTACAACAAGCGCCAGATCATCAGTGTCACCGCGGGACAATCCATCGAGGACGTCGATTTCACGCTTGAATCCGGAACGTCCATTGCCGGGCGCGTGGTCGACGAGGCGGGCGAGCCGGTCCCGCAAGCACGCGTGAGTGTGGCTGCGAAGCGCGGAGGGCGTTACGCAAACGCCGAAAGCGACGTAAACGGACTGTTCACGGTCATGGGAGTGACGGTCGCGTCAGAGCTCTTTGTCCGCGCGGAGAAGAAGGGACTCGTCTCGAAGCCGGTCGGCCCGTTCGATACGTCCTCCGGCCCCGTCGGCGATGTCACCATCACCGTGGTAAAGGAAGCGACCATTTCCGGCGTCGTAGTTGACGAAAGCGGAAAGCCTATCCCCAAAGCACAAGTCATTCCGTATCGGGTGGAAAAGGAGAATCAAGGATTCGGTTCGCCTGTCGAGCGCTCGAACGAGAAAGGCGAGTTCAAGCTCGGGCGACTGGCCGAGGGCGAGTACCAACTCCAGGCCGTCATTGGCGACGGAAGCTGGATGCGCAACCCGAATGAAGAAATAATCCGTGTGGCTTCCGGCGAGGAGAAGACTGGCGTGCGGGTTGTGGTCAAGGAAGCGGGCGGTCTATCCATCGCGGGGCGCGTCACGGACGAGGACGGAAAGCCGGTCCGCAATGCAAACATCTGGGCATCCGGTCCGGGCAGCCATTCCAGTGGGAGGACCGGGGAGGACGGGCGCTACAAGATTGCCGGGCTCAAAGAGGGCAACTTCTACGTCAGTGTCCAAGCCTCAGGTTACTCGCGAGGCAACCTCAATGACATTCCTGCCGGCAGTGAGGATGTCGATATCGTGCTGAAAGGGACCGGCAAGATCGACGGCAAAGTCGTTGACGCCGCGACCGGCAAGCCTGTCGCCGATTTCGAGATTGTATACGGAGCGAACGCCGGGGCTAGCATGCGGAATTTTCAGCATATGGGCCCCGGTGCGCGCACGCGCAGCGAGAATGGCGAATTCCACATCGAGAGTGCGGAAGCGGGCCAAGCCGCGCTATTGGTGAAAGCCCAGGGATACGCTCCGAAAATACAGCAAGTGATGGATATTGTTCCGGGTGAAACGAGGTCCGGTGTCGTAATCGAATTGGAGACGGGTGGCGTTGTCGTGGGCCGCGTGCTCGACACAGGAGGCAATCCGGTGCCCGGCGCAAAGGTCTTCGATACCGCCGCGCCCATGGACGAGTACCGGCGTGATCGTGCCGCGCGCACCACCTCGGGGGCTGACGGCGCGTTCCAGCTCGACGGCCTGCCCGACGGCACTGTCACTATTTCTGCGTACCATCCCGCGTACGCCGGCGCAAACGTCCAGGTCGAGGTCGCGCCGGGCAGGACGACGCAGGCGGACATCGTGCTGGGCACGGGCGGTACGGTTCGCATTCGCGTGACGGAGAATGGACAACCGGCAGCAGGGGCCTACGCGGGACTGCAAGACAAAGTCGCATCCGACTCGACTGCCAAAGAACCCGATGCGAACGGTGTGGCCGAGTTTACCTCGGTGCCTGCCGGCAATTACCGCGCCTACGCTGGCCTGCGCGATCCCAGCGGCCCTGGAACTCCCAGCCGTAACCAGGGGAAGGAGATCGTTGTTACGGACGGAGGCGTCACTGAAGTTACCCTCGATTTTGCATCGGGCACCGCGTCCGTAGTCGGCGTCATGGCGTTTAACGGCCAACCGCCGACGCGTGGCTGGGTCCAGGTGACGCTTACGGGAGGCGAGAGTTCTGGCGAAGAGGGCCGTCACGCCGAAACCGATGCGAACGGCCAGTTTCGGATCGAAAATCTGCCTGCGGGACAAGCCCGCCTGCGCGTGAACGGAATGATCGGCGAGACGAACCCGGTGAGCCGGCAACAAACTGTGGAACTCGTTGACGGGCGCGCGACGGAGGTTACCTTCGAACTCGGCGGCGGCGGTACCGTCAGCGGCATCGTGTCCGGCTTCCCCGCGGAAGGCTACGTAGGCGTCGCGCTCGCGCGCGGCAACATCACGCTGCCCGCGCGCACCACGCAGGAAGAGTTCAGCCAACTCCACAGGGATGATGTCATCGTGAGCGGTGCGGCCGTCGATCGCGCCACTGGCGCGTTCACCATGAATGGCATTGAACCTGGGCAGTATACGGTCTGCGCTACAGCCGCCGACGAATCCGGTGCGGTTCGCTGCGCCACCGCATCGGTAAGCGTCTCCGAAGGCGAAACCGCGACCGTATCATTAACACTGCCGCGATAGGCGAAACCATACTGCGCCGACCATCGCGCGTACGTTACAGCCCGGACTTGTGGACCGCGTCTGCCGTGCCGGTCGTCAGAAGTAGTCGCGGCCAACGGTCCGCGCGCCGCGACGGAGCGTTTGGAAATCGAGCAATCCCGCCGATACAATCCCCCACTGCGTTGACGGAAAGACGGGTATCCACATGCGATCGCCGGATCAGT
Source organism: Candidatus Hydrogenedentota bacterium (assembly GCA_013359265.1). Taxonomy (NCBI): domain Bacteria; kingdom Pseudomonadati; phylum Candidatus Hydrogenedentota; species Candidatus Hydrogenedentota bacterium. The sequence goes on along the minus strand of JABWCD010000020.1, from coordinate 81,365 downwards.
TTGTAGACGAATATGGGCCGCGCTCCGCGAGCCGATTGTTCTCGCTCTACACAATATGTTTTGCGTGGTACGTGTTCGCGATCATACTGCTGCAAACGCTCGGAGTCGAGCCGCTGTACATGCAGTTGACCCCGTTTTATGCCAATCTCTTCCCCGCGTCGCGCATCGGAGGTGTGACGACTGCGGCGTTTCTGCTTGGCCTGATTCTATTCGCCGTGCTTCGACGCGCGGGCGGCGCACCCATTTCGCGACACATCCGCTTCGGCATGCTCGTGGTCGCGGTGACGATGCTGCTGGCGCTCCAGTTGGTTGCCGTACTGGCCCGCACCGAGACCACACTCGGTGAATTCTGGGCCGATTTCCGCTGGCACCTGCCGATGCTGATTGTCGTGACAGCGGCGGCGACCGCCGCCGTTCGCTGGCTCCGCCGCGTGAACTGGTGGGAAGACGAACTGTCGAACAAGACCGCGTGGCGCGTGGCCATCGCACTGTCGATTTTTGCGTTCGCGCTCGCCGGCAGCGTGGCGATGATTCGTGGCGGGTTCGACGGCATAGCCGAGGCCTACAGTCGCGGCAGTTATGAGTATGTGGACGATATCGGCAAAGGCGTTTCGATCCTTGGACTCCTGCGAACGTACAACGAAATTCATCCGATGCTATCGATGCACGCCAAGGTGCATCCACCGGGGCCGGTCGTCATCCTGTGGGTTATGTCCTCGTTTTTGCTTACGCGCGACGCGCTCGTGTTATCCATTGGCACAATGGCCGTGGGCAGTCTCGCGGTGCTTCCCCTATTCGCGTGGGTGCGGGACATGACAAATCAGCGTGTTGCATTGACTTGTTGCGCGTTCTACGCACTCGTGCCGTCCATTGTCATGTTCACCGCGACCAGCGCGGACATCTTGTTCATGCCGATGGTATTCCTGACGCTTCTCTACTTCTGGCGCGCGGTCCACCGAAACTCCCCGCGCTACGCTATCGGCGCGGGGATTATGTACGCGTTGCTCTCGTTATCGTCCTTCTCGCTGTTGACGCTCGGCTCTTTCTTCGCGTTTGTCGGTCTCTGGCGGTTATCGGCCTCGACCACGCGGGCAAGCGTAATCAAGACCGCAGTTGTGATGCTCGCCTCGTTCCTACTTTTTCACGGCGCCGTACGCCTGCTCACCGGCTTCGACGTCATTGAATGCTTCCGCCTGAGTCACGCGCAGTTTCTCGAAGACCAGGTCAACGTAGACAAGACACAGCCGCGGTACCCCTCCTGGGCGTTCAAGTTTTTCAACCCGCTGTGTTGGATCTTCTACGCCGGCATACCGACGTCGCTTTTGTTCCTGTGGCGTGTTTGGAAGCCATCGTCCGCCAGCAAGCCGTTATTCATCGTGTTCTTGCTTACGCTCTTCGTCCTATCGCCGCTTTATCTCGCGCGCGGCGAAGGCGAACGCTCTGCAATGTATGTTTTCCCATTTATCGTGATTCCCGCAGCGCACCTGTTGGACGAACTCGGCGTCAAGGCTCGCTCGCTCCAACCATTGGCCATGACCTTTGCGTTCCTTTTGTTTCAAACATGGCTGATGGAATCCTATCTTTACACGTTCTGGTAGAATTCGCGCATGTGGCATTACAAGTCCGTCTCCGTCATTTTCCCCACGTATAACGAAAGGGACTCGATCCGCACCGCGATCGAGGATTTCTTCGCGACCGGCCATGTCGACGAGGTCGTCGTCGTGAACAACAACGCGGCGGAGGGCACGGACGACGAGGTGAAACAGACGAGGGCCCGCCTCGTGTACGAAAAGCGGCAGGGCTATGGCCACGCGATCTGGAAAGGCCTTGCCGAAGCCACCGGCGAGATACTGATTATCGCCGAGCCGGACGGCACCTTCTCCGGGCACGACGTCATCAAGATGCTCGCGTACTCCGACGACGTGCCCGTCGTTTTTGGCACGCGCACGCAACGCGAATTCGTGTGGGAAGGCGCGAACATGGGCATCTTCCTTAAATGGGGCAATTGGGCCGTTGGCAAGTTGGTCGAGTTTCTGTTCAACACGACGTTGCTCACCGACGTCGGTTGTTCGATGCGGCTCTTTCGCCGTGACGCGTACGAAAAGATCGCGCCCTACTTCTCCATCGGCGGGTCTGCGTTCGGCCCGCAGATGCTGCTCATCGTCATCCTGAACGGAATCCATTTTATCGAGATACCGGTCAACTACAAGCGGCGCGTCGGCGAGTCCTCCGTTACCGGCAGTAAGGTGAAGGCTTTCTTCCTCGGCATGTCGATGATCGGAATGATTCTGCGTTACCGGTTCCTCTCGTGGTTCGGGTGGCGCCCCGCGCGCGGAGCAAATCCATACTCGCCGTAGCTTAGGCCGCTTCCGGCTGATCCTTATACTGCAACCGATAGAGCGTATAGTAGAGGCCGCGATGCGCCAGCAGTTCCTGATGGGTGCCCACCTCACGGATTTCGCCGTGGTGCATTACCACGATCCGGTCCGCGTGTTGCACCGTCGAAAGGCGGTGCGCAATGACGATTGAGGTGCGCTCGTCCATCAGTTTCACAATCGCGTCCTGAATCAAGGCCTCGGTCGCCGTATCCACGCTCGAGGTCGCCTCGTCCAGCACGAGAATCTGCGGGTCGTGCGCGAGTGCGCGCGCGAAAGCCAGCAGTTGGCGCTGGCCCGTGGACAGATTGCAGCCGCGCTCGCCGACTGCGAAGTCGTACTGGCCCGGCAGCGATTCGATGAACGACGCCGCGTTTACGTGTGCCGCGCACCCGCGGACTGCGTCATCGCTGATTCCCGGACTGCCCAAGGTGATGTTGTCCCGGATGGTCCCCGAAAAAAGGAACACATCCTGCAACACGATGCCGATTCGTTTGCGTAGTTCGGTCTTGTCGTAGTCGCGCACATCCTTGCCGTCAATCAATATGCTTCCGCGTTGAATATCGTAGAACCGGCTCAGCAGATTGATAAATGTCGTCTTCCCCGCGCCAGTATGACCGACGATGGCGACGCGCTGGCCCGGCTCGATCGTCAGATTGATCCCTTTCAATACGGGAAGCTCGGGGTCGTATCCGAACCATACGTCGCGGAACTCGACGCGGCCCTGAAACATCGAGGGCCTGATCGCATTGGGTTTGTTTGGGATGTCCTCCGGTGTATCGAGCAGCGTGAAGATGCGCTCGGACGACGCCATCGCCTCAAGCAGTACATTGTACCGATCGGTCAGCGCCCGGATTGGGCCGTACAGGCGTTCCGCCCATTGCAGGTACGCGAAGAAAAGTCCCACCTGCACAACGTCTTGCCCCGTCGCCTGAAGTCCGAGCACTTCCCATCCGTGATACAGGATGATCAGCGCAAGCGCCAATGTGCCCAGAAAATCGATCACGGGATAGTAGATTGCGAAGTTTCGAATCTGCCGGAACCATTCGTCGCGGTGCTCGGCGTTGATGACGCGGAACTGCTCGTAACAGCGCGCCTCCTGACGGAACACCTGGACCACCCGCATGCCGCTGACGATTTCCTGCATGTACGCGTTCAGCTTCGCCACCTTACGCCGCACTTCAAGATAAGACCGCCGCGCATACCTGCGAAAAACCATGCCCGTAACGAAGACGAACGGAATCGTCGAAAGGACGATCGCTGCGATCTGCCAGTTGGTCCACACCATAAAGACGACAACGACGACAATGGTGAACATGTCGCTGATGGTTTGTTCGACTCCGGCGACGATTGTCGCTTGCACCTTTTCCACGTCGTTGGTCACGCGCGTCATCAGGCGGCCGAGCGGGTTCTTATCCAAGAACCGCAAGGACATGTTCTGGAGGTGCGCGAAGATGCGCATACGCATCTCGAACATCGTTTTCTGGCCAATCCACGCGACGATGACCATTTGGGCGTATCGAAACGCCGACTCGGCCAGGAACAGCCCGCCAATGAGCAGCATAAGCCGGGACAATCCGCGGCGGTCTTCCAGTTTCAGTTGTTCGAGTTGCGCAACCGCCGCGGCATCCGGCGTTGCCGAAACGGCAAGCGCTTGCTGTGCCTGCATACGTTCGGGATTGTTCACGTAGGTGTCAATCGCGTTCATCATGATGAGCGGCGTAAAGTTGCCGAGCACCGATGCAACGAAAAGCAACACGACGGCCACGGCAAACCAGCCGGCAAATGGCCTGACGTATCCCAACAGACGCCGCATCAGGCGCGCGTCGTAAGCGCGTTCGTGAGCCTCGTCTTCTGTGTGGAATCCTGCGCTCACGCGGTCGTCTCCAGTTCTTCTTCCAACAGTTGCCGCTCGTGCATCTCCGCGTATTGACCTCCCAGCGCGAGGAGTTGTTCGTGCGTGCCGCGCTCGGCGATGCGTCCGTCGCGCAGCACGAGAATGAGGTCCGCGTGCTGCACGGTCGAAACACGATGCGAGATGATGATGCTGGTGCGTTGAGTGAGGACATCCATGAGGCGCTGCAGAATTTGTTCTTCCGTGTGCGTGTCCACGCTCGACAGCGCATCGTCGAGAATCAAGATGGGGGCATCCATAACAACTGCCCGTGCAATGGCGAGGCGCTGCTTCTGACCGCCCGAGAGATTGACCCCGCGTTCGCCAAGCAGCGTTTCGTACCGGTTCGGAAACGAATTGACGGTCTCGGTGAGTTGTGCGACGTCGGCAGCGTAGTCGACCTCGTCCTGCTCCGCATCCGGCCGCCCGAAGGTAAGGTTCGCGCGGATCGTGTCGGAGAAGAGAAAGGTGTCTTGCGGCACATATGCAATTCCCGATCGCAGCGTCTGCAGCGGGAGGGTTCGAATATCCACTCCATCCACGCGCACGATACCGCCAGCCGGTTCGTACTCTCGCGTCAGCAGCGAGACGATGGACGTTTTGCCGGATCCCGTCGGGCCGACAAATGCCACCGTTTGACCCGGTTGCACGGCGAACGAAACGTCTCGCAGCGCCGTGCGCCCATCGTAATCGAGCCGCACACCGTCGAACTCGATTGCCCCGCGAATCGAAGTAATAGAGTGGTCCGTCATTGCCGTATCGCGGATGGCGGGAGTTCTTGCCATGTACTCCGAAATTCGCTTCATGCTTACGGCCCCGCGCTGGTACAGGGTCATCACCCACCCAAACTCCGCCAGGGGCCACGCCAGCAGCAGCAGGCAGGCCATGAACGCCGTGAAATCGCCGAGCGTGAACGGCACACGATCGAGCGCAATTCCCGCGTCAGTACACGCGGGCCGCGACACGATTGCGCCGTCAAGCACCATGCCTCCGCCCCACCAAATAACGAGCAGCATGACCGCGCCCACCATCATCCCGATCACGGGCCAGGCGAACGACATTACGACCGAGAGCTTGATGCTCTCCCGCATGTATTTGCCGGATTCCTTTCCAAACGCGGCGATTTCGATATCCCCGGTGCCGTACGCCTGGACGACGCGCGCCCCCGCGAGGTTCTCCTGCACCTTCGTCGTCACCACGCCGAACTGGTCCTGTACGATTTGCGACTGCTTGTGCATGTAGGTGATAAACAGATAGACCAGCAGCGAAACGACCGGGAGCGGTATACACGCGACCAAGGTCAAGGTTGCGCTGTAATACACCATCACGGCGAGCGTGAACGGAAGGCGCAGCATGTCTACGGTGCCCATTACGCCCGGGCCAATCAGTTCGCGTACGTAGGCGATGTCGTTCGACGCGCGGGCCAGAATCTCGCCCGTTGGAGTTCTAGTGAAAAACTCGCGCGCCTGCGATTGAACGGCGAGGAAATAGTCGTTGCGCAGATCGAATTCGAACCGGCGCGACGCGCCAATTATGAGCGTTCGCTCGAAGTAGCGGGCGACACCGGTGACGATCCCCAATCCGATCAGGGCACCGCAATACACCACCAGCATCGGCCGCGTAAGCGCCTGTACGGTGAACCGATCGACCATATGGCCCAGCACCATCGGCATGGCAAGGCCCACCAGCGAGAAGAACATCGCCAGAACGAGACCCGCGACGTATGCGCGCCAGTACTTGCGGTTGTAGCGCAGCAGGGTCGGGAACGGCCGGCCGATCTTGCCGGGGGGAACATGGGACATCACTTCGATCAGACCTCGCGCACCATCCGCGGCGTGGCAACCGACTGGACAAGTTCGAGCAGGTCTTCGGCGTGGAACGGCTTGAGCAAATACCCGTCCGCCCCGTAGTCACGGTATCGCGACGAAGTGCTGTCCACGGGTTTTGCAGTCACCATGAACACTTTGATGCCCGTCAACGTATGATCGCGTTTAAGCCGCCTGCATGCCTCCCACCCATCCATGCCGGGCATGGCGATGTCCATGAGTACTACGCCGAATTCGCGGGTGAGTGCGAGCCGTAGGGCCTGTTCACCCGAGACGCAGGTGACAACGTCGAAGCCCTCGGCCTCGAGGCAACGCTCGATGAACCGAAGGACTTCGGGATCGTCGTCGACGCACAACACCTTATGCCCGAGCGGTTCACCGGTCGACAGGCTTTGGCCGATGGCGTATTGAATTCCGCTGAGAAGCGAACTTTTTCTGAAACTGCGCTTGACGCGGGACGCGACAAGCGACCGATACCGCGCGTAGAGTTCTTCGTCGCCGGTCATCATGATAATCGGAATATCGCCCGCCGACTTGTCGGCCAGCAGCGCGTCCAAGAGCGGAGACGAGGCCGCATCGTCCTCCGTCGCGCAGTCGACGAGCAAGCAGTCGGGGCTGTGACGCTGGGCGAGGTTGATGCCATGTTGCGCATCAAGGGCGTGGATTACATCCATGCCTTCGGACTGCAACAACGTGCGCACTTGCGCGCTCAACGCGCGGTCCAGCGTCACGAGCTCGACGAGCAGACGCGTACCCGGCGCTTCGCCTTCGCCGCCGGTGTCCCGCATATCCGCGCGACGGACTCCCGCGAGCGGCAGCACGAACCGGAACGTACTCCCCTTCCCTACCTCGCTCGAGACGGTAATGCGGGTTCCGTGGAGTCGCGCTATGTCCTGCGAAATGGAGAGACCAATGCCCGTGCCGCCGTACTTGCGCGTGGAAGAGCTGTCATATTGGTAGAAACGCGTGAATACCTTGTCCAGCGCTTCCTGCGGAATTCCGATTCCTGTATCGTGGACCGCCGCATGGACACAGTCGTCTTTTATTGTGAATTCGACGACGATGCTCCCGTCCGCCTTGTTGAATTTCACGGCATTGGACAACAGGTTCGTAAACACCTGGCCGAGCTTGCTCTTGTCGCCTTCCACCAGGACGGGTTCGGCCGGCGCTTTCAGTTCGAGCTTAATCCCGCGGCTGTCGGCCACGGGCTGAATGACCTGCATGCTCGCCTTCGCGCAATCGCGCAGGTCGAATTCGTCGAAGACAATGGTCTCCGTTCCTCGATGCAGCCGCGAAAAGTCGAGCAGGTTCTCGATCAAGGTGACCAGTTTTTCGATATTGCGCAGGCTTATTCCGAGATACTCCTTCTGTTCCGCGTTCACAGGGCCCGCCTTGCCGTTGATGATCATGTCCGTATAGCCCATGACGGAAACGAGCGGCGTCCGCAGTTCATGCGACACGTTGGAGAGCAGGTTGGTTTTCATCTCATCCAAGGTCTTAAGTTCTTCGTTGGCTTCGTGCAACTTCTCCCGCGCCAGCGTCACTTCTTCGAGCGATTGCTGGAGGTTTTCGAGCAACTGGGCATTGCGGATGGCGACGGCGATGTGAGGGGCCATTTGCTGGAGCACGTCAACGTCGTGCTGCGTGAACGCGTCAATCCGTTGCGCGCCGAGGTTCAGGGTACCGATAATCCGGCCCGTTGCGAAGAGCGGAACGCTCACGCAACTGCGCAGGCCCGGCGCAAAATGGCCGTTTACCGGGGAGCCCGAGGCGTTCAGATCGGCCATGATGAGGCATTCGCCGGTCTTCAAGACGCGCGCGGAAACACTGTCATCGTGGCTCACGGTGTATTCGCGCGCGGGCGCGGAATGTTCGGGCCAAAGCGCCTGCGCCTCAAAGCGGTCGCCTTCGTCGTCCAGCAGCGCCAATTCCGCGTAATCGAAGTCGATCAACTTCTTCACTTCGACGACTAGGCTCTCGTAGAGGCGTCCCGCTTCCAGGCTCGAATTAATCACGTTCGCAATCTGACTGATGACGCTGAGGCGCTCGGCGCGGTCGCGCGCATCGCGTTCGAGACGAATGTTCTTCGTGACGTCACGGAAGATGCCCTCGATGCCGTTGGGCTTCCGGTCTTCGTCGTGGAGCAGGTTACCGGAAAGTTCGACGCAGGTGGCGCGTTCGTCGGAACGTTGCATCCAAATGCGCGACCGCTCGACGAATCCCTTCTCCTTGAGCTCGGAGAAGAAGCTGGCGACCTCGTCCACTTCCCGGAACAACGTGCGAATGTTCGTGCCGATTGCGTCGTCCTGCGACTCGAAGCCGAGGATTTCCGCCGCCGCCGGGTTCACGAAACCGATGACACCATCGAGATCGGCCTGGAAGATTCCGTCGCGCATTGAATCGACGAGGCCGCGATACTTTTCCTCGGATTCCTCCAATTGCCGAATATTTCGCTTGAGCGCGAGCGCCATTTTGTTGAACGACATTGCGAGCTCTTCGATTTCGTCACCGGTGCCGATTTTGAGCTTGAGTTCGAGGTCGCCGCGCTCGATGATCTGCGCGCCCTCGTTAAGCAGGAGCACGGGGCGCACTATGTTGTTGTGCACATTGCGGTACGCATTGAGGTAAAAGAAGCCAATCGACAGCGCGCATGCCGCGATGGCCAAGATCGACCAGAACCAAATCGGCGCGTAGACCATGGAAGCGGGCCGGCTGACGAGCACGAAGAGCGGGTAGTCGTCGAAAATTCGGTTGTACGCGATGAACGTTGCGAGCGCCGGGGCGTCGGCGAGCATTCGGGACACGACGGCGGTGCCACTGGCCCCGCGCGCCGGATCGAGCATGTATGTCCCGAAGTCCGCCTCGAGGGATTCGCGAACGAATTTCGGCGATTCGGCATTGGCCGTCGGTTCGAGCCGCCAGGCGACGACTTCGCCGGTTTCGTTCGGCGAGACGAGCCGGTAGTGATCTCCCACCGGCGGAGTCGAGTCACGCCGCGGATCGTAGCCCAGCCCGTACATGAGCAGCGGCGTGATGTCGAACGTTTCCGCTACGAAACCGATGCGTTCCGATTTGGTCGGGGAGAACACGGGCGCAACCGCCTGCGCCAGATAGCGGTCTTGGTCGGGCACGAATTCCAGGTCCATGAATCGCGGCGTCTGTACGCTCCACACCCATGCCGGGTGCGACGGGCGATCGCCATCGTTTATTACGTCCGTGCCATCAACAAAGTCCCCCTTTGCGTCGTACAGGGCATATACCGACATCGAACTCTCGGGGTAATCAATGTCCGTTCGCCGGCCCAGGAAATCGCGGACGTCGAACTTCGCCTGGCTCGAACTCAGTATGGAGGGTTTGCCATCCGGACCGCTTGGAATCAAAGCGCCGACGATTCGCGGGTTCCGGGCAAGACGGTCCAGCGCTTCCAGGCGGATGCTCGCCGCGTTGCGAAGGCCGTACGATGTCGTGTCGGCCGCGATGGACAGATTCTCTTTGACAGCCGACGTCTGCCCTCGGGCGGCGATAAGCAGGCCGACGATGGCGACGATGAGCGGCAGCGCGCCGATCAGGAGAATCGACTTCAGGATTCTCCACTCGATGCCACCGCGGGGTGTGCCGGCAGGCATGATGCCTCCTTCGTGCCGGTACGCTATTCTACGATGCGGCCGCGCCCGAGAAGCTCGCGCACTTTCTCCAACATCTGGTCGACCTTAAACGGCTTCGCCAGGTACTCGTCCGCACCGCAGGAAAAGATGCGTTCGATGTCCTGTTCCTTCGAGAGGCAGGTGACCGCCATGATTGGCGTGCCGCGCGTGAGTTCGTTCTCGCGCAGCGCCTTGCACACCTCGAAACCGTTAATCTCCGGCATCAGGAAGTCTAGCAGAATTAAGTCGGGCGACAACTGCGCGGCCTTTAACCCCACTTCGGTCGCGTTGCTCACTTTGATCAGCTCGAAGCCCTCATCGGTGAGAATCTTTTCCATGAGCGCCAACGCATCGGGATCGTCATCGACGATCATCACGCGCCTGCGGTTCGCACCTTTGTCGCGCGGGAACATGTCGTACTGTTCGCGAAACGCGTCGAGGTCATGTTCGAGAATCCGGTAATGACCGCCCGGTGTACGCGACGCTTTGATCAGGCCCTGCTTGATCCAGTTCTTGATGCTGTGATGTGTGACGTGACAAATCTTCGCCGCTTCGAATGTCGTAAACGCTTTTTGCTCGCGATCACTCACGTGCATTACCTCCGGCCAGTTGCCAGACAAGCCGTAACCCAAGCCACCCCAAATTACGCAGAATGAGCACCTTCTTGCGATAAGTATACCGCTCGTTTTCGCATTTTGTCAAATTTGAGCGGCAAACACAGTCTAGGCAAGAGGTTACGCGCGAAGTGTTGTAAAGAGTTAACCTTTGCCGCCACCGATTCGCTGTTGGTCAATCTCGTCAGGAGCCACGTCAAGCGCCAACGAATCCGACACTCGTGGGGCCCACCGCTGGACGAGCCAATACCAATACCACGCAGCGCTGCATACATAACACCACAACGACAAGGGGCCGGCAAGCAAACCTGCGGCAAAGACGAGCAGGGCGGGCAACAGCCCCGCGTACGACCTCCGGCGGGCGACGGGCGTCGAAGCGCGAGTGCCGGCCGATTGCATCGTCCACCATGCGAAAATGCCCAAGGCGACAAAGAGCACAGGCACACCGATGGAAGCCGGCGCGATCAGCGAAAGCACCACGAGACCAACGGATATCAGGAGACCGTTTACTTCGATGTGCCTCGTCACCACTTGCGGCTTCGGCTCAAATGGGTGCACGGTATCGGTTGGCTTGCTGATGTCCTGGACGTCGGGAAGCGGCTCGTCGTTCCGGATTGCGGCGACCTCGCGATACAGTGCCGCTAGTCGCGCCTGCGCGGCAAGATCGCCTGCGAGCGAAGCCTCCAAACTCGCGCGATCCATTTCGTCGAGGGCGTCGTCGATAAGAAGCGCCAGGGTCGTATCCTCGATTGGCTCCGCATTTTCGCGCGCACAATGCAGCAGCGCGCCCGACAGTTGCCTGGCTTCATCGCGTAATTCGTTCACGCGGGCGAGCAGCGCCGGCTGCGCGCGTATCATAGCCTCGACTCGCGCAGTCGCATCGCCTTGGAGCCGATTGCGGGCGTACGCTTCCAACAGGTGTTCGGTATTGTCGTCGATTGGACCGATCATGGCTCGATAATTCCCTGGCGTTCGAGAATTTGGCGCAACTTGCCTTTTGCGCGCCGGACGCGCGCGCTCACGGTATTTACATTCTCGCGCAGTATATCAGCCATCTGCGCGTAAGTAAGCCCCTGCAGGAAATACAGTTCGAGCGCAAGTCGGTCCCGGGTCTCGAGGCCGGCAACGCCGGCGCGCACCGCTTCGATACGTTCGCCCGCAATGGCCGTAACCGCGTGGGACGGCACATACGCCGGCTCGACGTCGCGAATCAGTGTGGTCGCTGCGCGATTGCGTAGCGATGCGCGGCGTAGATGGTCGATGACGTGGTTTCTCGCGATTACAATGAGCCACGCCTGGATCGACCGGCCTGAACGAACGCGATCAAGTAGCGCGCAGTTGTCTGCGAGGAGCTTTGCGAACACCTCGTTTGCGAGGTCTTCCATTTCATCGCCGGAATCGGCCAGCACGCCATAACGGTGAAGCGTTCGCGCGACGGCTTTGCGAATGACATCCACGTAGTCGCCGTAGAATTGCGCGCGCGCCGAATCATCACCGGACACGCACCGTGCCAATAGGTCGGCCGGAGTCGGAGCGGACATCTCAGCTCATCCGAGCGTCGCAAGGACGGCGCGGATCATCGCGATCTCTTCCGATTCCGTGCCGGTCACCAGCAAGGGCATCATCCACGGGTAAGTCCCAACGAATACGCGATACGCGATGATCCAGATGCATGCCGCGCACAGCGTGAGTCCGAACTGGACGCCGAGATAGCGCTTTACAAGCGATGCGTATACGGCGCGGTAACGTTTGCGGACAGCGGTTAAGTCATGCCGTTGCTCGGGGGGAATGCGTTTAAGCATGGACTCCGGGCTTGGAACATGAACGGCGGGCGTGACGACGCCGACAAGAATACCGGCCAGAAGTACAAGGTACCATACGACGGTAATCATGCCTTGCGCGGGCAGGTCGCCGTGGGAGCTGCGCTGAAGCGCAGAGACAAGCAGCAGCATTCCCACTTCGACGAGGAAGCAGACGATCCACGTTGTCCGAGCGAACGTGGAATGTGACACGCTATGCGCCGGCCCCTGGACACGGAGCACTTTGCCGATTCCGTACGCGATCGCAAAACACGCAAACGTGACCGCCATCGCCAATTCGAGGAGCGTCCACGGAAACCGGTATTTGTTACGTTCGGCGTCGATGACCGATTGGCGGCTACGTTCGAACTCGTCGATAGTTCGCAATGCCGGCTCGAGCTTCGCCGCGAGCGAAACGGCGCTCTCGTCCGGCGCGCCGCTCGTCACGGTCATCACGCGCTTTTGCTGCTCGACCGCGAGGGACATCACGCGGATCCCAAGGTAGAGCTGCAACGATCCACCGGCGAGTTCGGTCTCCGTTGTGGTTTGATCGATCGCGCCCATGGCGATGCGTCGGCCCATTGTCTCCATGACTTGGAGGTTCGCAATAGAATTGGCGGTCCGACCCGCGGCCAACTCTTTTTCCGAGGCCTCAAGCACAAACTCCGCAAATTTTTCTAACGGCGCCGAACAGAACTGCGTCATTTGGCGGCGAAGCAACGCAAACCAATGGCCCTGTCGAGGAAGATCTGGAAACCACATCGGACGGGGAAATGCGACTGGGTCCCCCGTGCTGTTCGCCTGCTTCACAAGCGACAGCGCTACTTCCGCGTCGAAATCGTCCGGGGTCAGCGTGGGAAGCACGGCCGCTTCGAGATACACCGCAAGGGCGTTGTGCGTACCGCCTTCCGCGGCCAAGCGAAATTGTTCGCGCGCACGCGCAAACAGTTGTGACTTGTACAACTGGCACCCGAACTTAATCGCCAAGTCGGCGTTTTGCGGATCGAGTTTGCTCGCGTTCTCGTACGCGGAGATGACGAGGTCGTCTTCCTCTCGCTCCGCGAGGGCTTCGTAATACTTCGACGACTGCGTCACGGCTTCGGCGTCGTACTTCACGGATTGCCGCAACAAGTTTCTGCCCTGGTTCGGCAGAAGCGTGAGCGCGCTGCGATACTTCTGTTCGGCAGGCGAATAGCGCCAAAAGCTTTCGGTGACCCACATGAGCACCGTGAAGAACACCGCGAGCGCGACGCCCCAGCGGAACGCGCGGCGCATGCGGCGCGCGCCAATGAGGTCTCCGCTGTCGCCGTATTCGGGAAGATGCAGGGGAGCGTCGTTCACCCCTTCCCTCCCATTAGTTTTCGCGCGATCTGTTTGCCCTCTTCAACACCCGGCTGGTCAAATGTGTTTACGTTGTACAAACGGCCTGCCATCGCCGTCTCGGCCTCGAGCATATACAGAAGTTGCGCGACCGTATGCTCGTTGACACGCGGGAGCGTGATGCGCGAGACAGGCCGCTTGCTCAGTGTCAACGCGTCGATTGTCCCGTGCAGTTCCGCGGCCATGAGCTTGTTCATGGTTTTGCCGCGCAGGTACTCCAACTCGGCCAGGCTGGCGAGCGTGTTCGGGATTTTCAAGGACGAATCGAACTTCGCCACTTCGATTACGTTGATCAACTTGTTGTTGGGCCCTTCACGATAAAGCTGAATCTGGCTGTGCTGATCGGTCGCGCCGAGTGCCTTAATGGGCGTCTGCCCTATGTAGACCTCGCGGCCGTCGAGACTGTTCTTCTTTCCGAGGCTTTCGGCCCACAACTGGCAATACCAATCCGCAACGTCGCGCAACGCGTCGGAATACGGCATCATTACCGACATGACCTTGCCCTTCTTTGTATCGGACAAGTACTGGATGGCCGCGCGGAGGTAGGCCGGGTTTTCGCGCAACTCGGCCCTTGCGCAGCGGACGTCCATCGCGGCGCAGCCCTCGAACAGGCCGTCGAGGTCCATGCCCAGCATCGCCGCGGGGAACAGTCCCACTGTTGAGAATACGGAAAAACGGCCTCCGACGTTCAGCGGCATCGCAAAGCATTTCAGATCGTATTCGTCCGCAACCGGGTGCAGCAGGCTTTTCGACGCGCCCTGCCCTCGTGGATTGGATGTAACCACGACATGGTCTTTAACCGCGCCCTTGCCGAGCTTCTTCTCGATCGCCTCGACGGCGATCATGAGTTGGCTCATGGTTTCCGCGGTGTTGCCGGATTTCGAGATGACGTTGTAGAGCGTTTTTTGTGGCGGGCACAACTTCATTAATCTCTTGAACGTGTCGGGATCGATGTTGTCCATTACGAAAATGCGGGGATGATTGCCGCGCGCCCGCTTTGAAAGCAGGTTGTAGAACTTCGAGCGCAGCGCGGTCACAAGCGCGGTTGTCCCCAGCGCGGACCCACCGATGCCGAGCACTACGAAATTCTCGTACCCGCGCTTCAAGAAATCCGCCGCAGTGGATTTCACATCGGCCAGCGTCGGCGTGTCTTCGTGCAGACCCCAGAAACCGTAAACGCCGTCGTTGCGCTCCTTGCGCAGGATCGCATGCGCCTCTGCAATACGAGGCTCGATCTCCTTCAATTCCGCTTTGGTTACGCCATGTTCTTCGCCGACGGCATCGGCCATCGCGCGGGAAATATCGATCTTGATATCGAGATTCATTCAGAAATCCCCTTCCGTGGTCGTCACACGCTCTTCGCGTCGAAGAATTTCCGTAAGGCCAAGTACACTCCTTCGCTTGGCCCTGAAACGACGCGGATTCCTGGAAGCGACTCCAGAAATACCTTTCCATAGTGCTTTGTCGTCACCCGGCGATCAAGAACGACGATTGCGCCGCGATCGGTCTTGCGGCGAATGAGGCGGCCGAAGCCTTGACGAAATTTTATGACCGCTTGCGGGACCGTGAAATCCATGAACGCATTGCCGCCGGCCTCCTCGATTGCCTCGGACCGCGCCTGAAGAATCGGCTCGGTCGGCACCCGAAACGGCAGCTTGGTCAGTACGACGCACTGCAGGGCGTCGCCTGGCACGTCTACGCCTTCCCAGAAGCTGTCGGTCGCAAAGAGGACGCTCGACGTGTCGCTGCGAAACCGGTCGAGCAGCCGCGTGCGCGCAGCGGCGCCTTGTTTCAGCGCGGTGATGCCCGCGGCTTTGAGCTCCTTCTCCAGGCGCCCGTGGGCGTAGTCCAACGCATAAAACGAGGTGAACAGAATGAACGCGTGGCCTTTCGTAATCTTTAGAATTTGGCGCACGCTTTCGACGGTGTCATCGTGGAACGCGCGTTCGTCCGGCGCAGCGAGATCCGTGGGCACACAGAGCAGCGCCTGCGTCTGAAAGTCGAACGGCGAATCGATGGCTACGCCCACCGGAGTCCGTTCGGGCACGCGGTCCAGCCCGACACGCGCGTTAAAGTAATCGAACCGCCTGCGCACACTTAGGGTCGCGGAGGTCATCACGAGCGAATGCAGATTGCCGTACACCCAATCGGCCAGCGGCTCTGCAATCTCGAGTGGGCATCGAACGATCCGAACGACATTGGTGTTTCCTGTCTCGATCTCAATCCAACGTACCGAATTCGGCGCAAGGGTTTCGCTCGTACCTTCCGCCAGCGTATTGGCCAGCTTGAGCAACCGGTCCCGGTAGGCTTCGAGTTGATACAGTTCCGTTACGAAAGGCGGCTCGCTGACGTGGTCCTCTGCCTTCGCGTGCTTCAACAAGTCTGCAAGCCCCGTCGCGCACTCCGCGCATCGCGCTACCTCCTCGACGGCGGGCAACACGTATACGGCGTGAATTTCGCGCAGGTCCTCGTCGTGCAGCACGTCCTGCGTCAGACGCCACTTGATTTCGCGGCCCATCTGCCCACAGCGTTCCGCGGTCAGGTGCCGGATGGCGTCGAACGCCGCAATCAACGCGTCGCGCGACGCGGCCAGCGCGGGCTGCAACTGGTTTTCGATGACATCGAGAATCTTCTCGATTTCAGGCATGGTGAGGTTGCTCTTGTCCTTGACCAGCTTGAGAGCGAGGAACGGCAACAGCCCTCGCTCGCGGCCGCGGTCCGTGCGAATGAACCGCGCGATCAGCGCAAGCGACCCTGCCCGCGTCGCTTCCGCGCCGAAATACTCTGTCGCGGAATCTTCGACGCTGTGCGCTTCGTCAATGATGGCGCGGCGGTAGGACGGCAGCACGGCCAACGCGGAGAAGTTTCCGACCTCGCGTTTGATCGCCAGATCGGAGAACAACATGTGGTGGTTGACGACGAGAATGTCCGCCTTGGCGACTTCGCGCCGCGCCCTGCCCAGAAAACATTTCTTCGGATTGGGACAATTTGACAACCGGCACGAATCCGCCTCGGAGCATACATTGCCCCAGACGTCCTTTGGAGGCACGAATGGCAGATCGGACAGGCTTCCGTCGGTCGTCCTCTCCGCCCAGTCCGCAATCGCGCGCAACGCATTTTGTTCATCGGCATCGCTAAACAGAGTCGCTTCGGATAGCGCACGCTGCAATCTTCGCCAGCAAAGATAGTTGTTCCGCCCTTTGACCAGCACGGCGCTAAATTCCGCTCCAAGCGCCCGCCGCAACACGGGGATGTCTTTGTGGATGATTTGTTCCTGCAGGTTGATAGTCTTCGTCGATACGACAACGCGTTCCTTGTTGCGCACGGCCCATTGGATCGCGGGCAACAAATAGGCAAACGTCTTCCCGACTCCCGTGGGCGCTTCGACGACGGCAATCCCGTCGGTGTTGAACGCCTCGGCCACGGCTTCCATCATCCGCTCCTGCTGTGGGCGCACCTCGAACAGCGGCACTTCTCGGGATAGCGGCCCTCCCGGAGCGAGGTCGCGCGCAAGATCGGAGACGTCCACTTTCTGCCGCGCGTCTTCAATGAACGGCTCGACAACGACGTAGACCCGCGACGCATTGTTATCGACGATATACACGCCGTGCCCATGAAATCCGTAGATACTCGATAGCTGCAGGTCCGCTTCGGATGGTGCGATATTCCCCGACGGGTGGTTGTGTATCACGACCTCTCCGGTCTTGAGTCCGTCGAATACCGCGGGCACCGCGCTTTCGTGTCCACGGGCCAGCACACGGACCTGCGCGACGCGGTGGTCCGCGTTGAGGACCCCCGCGAAGAACACTTCGCGCCCGCCGGTCTCCTGGATGGCAGCGGCCATCGCGCGCGACGCTTCCACCGTGATGCGCGACGCGGCCAGTTGCCCGAGGTTTTCATACTTCTGTGACGGATTAGGCATAAGCGAAGTATCGTACCGCTCCGAAGCCGCGGAACAAAAATGCGTGATTGGTCTGTGCGTATGCGTTTCGGTCCCGGCGTGATACCATGCCGCCAGGGTTACGGGGCCGTGCACCATGGTGGAAGAATCAACGTCGAGCGAATTGCACCCGCGTCACGACTGGCTGGATCAGGCGCGCGGCCTGGTCGTGATCATGCTTATTGTGTCGATGGGCACGGCTGAGTTTGCAGGCGACATGGTGCTCGGTGAGCCGGTGATCGGTCCGCCGATGCTCAATCATGGATACGACTATTACCACGGCGCGCCCGCGATCATCACGTTCGTCGACGTTGGGCAGGCGCTGTTCGTGTTTGTGATGGGATTCGTTGGATACGCGGCGTTCACCAGCCGATTAACGAAGCGCGGCCCTCGGTCCGCCTTTCTCTACGCCGCCCGCCGGGTACTTGTCTTGTATGCGCTTGCTGGGCTGGACTCCATTCTATTGAGCACGCTCGAGCGCGGAAGCCCCGAGTGGGCCGTCTTCTTCTACGGCGGCACATTCTCCGCCATCGCACTCGGCTCGTTGGTCGCGTTCGTGTCTATTGTGATCATTCCAAACGCGGACCGCCGGGCCGCGTTCGCGGCCGCACTCGTCCTGCTGCACGCGCTCCTTTTCGAGTTCCCAATATTCGATCGCTACACGTGGTACGACGACGTCCTGGGTCTGCCGAAGTTCCCCTTCGGCGCGGCGGGGCTTGCCATCGTTGCGATTTTCGGGTCGTCCTTTGGCCAATGGTATGTGATAGACCCTGATGAACCGCTGGCGGGATTTAAGCAACGTATGGTGCCCGTAAGCACGGCCGCCGTCATCGCCGCGTACTGCATGGACTGGCTTCAACCCGCCGAGCACCACGACGTGACCGCGTCGCTGCAATTGCAGGCGATCTATATGGGCGGATTTATGCTGGAGATCTTTTATACGTTTGGACGCGCGGGGTTCCGCTTCCCGCTTCTGAGCAGTTTCGGCAAGAACTTGCTTCTTATGTTCGCGGTGGGGGGCTTTGGCGTCAGCATTTACTGGAACTTCCTACCCAAAGAACTCTTGATTGCGGAACCGCTGATCGCTTTGTTCCTGGTAGGCATTCTACCGATTGCTGCGTTGGGGGTTTTCGCGAAGTTCCTCGAAAAGCGTGGCGTGATGGTGCGCGCATGAGCGACACGCCGCAACGCCCCACCGCCCGAGTCGCCCTGTGTGTTGCATTGCTTGCCGCGTTTGCGGTTGCGTTCCATTTTGCGCACCGGCAGCGCCTCGCGACCAAACCGCTTCAAGACGCCGGCAGCCGGTTCCATCGAATCTCTCTCCTGCCGCGTGCCTACGCCCAAACCCACGACGGCGTCTGGCCGCAGTTGGACGCGCAGACCCGCGCGTTCGCGCTGCCGCTCGGCGAAATACCGCGTGGATATACGATCGCCCCGCCGTACAGGTCCGATACAACCGAACCGATAGCCGCGATGGTGCTGAGTAACATTAATAACAATGCCGCCTACACGCTCGCGCCTGTAGACCCAATAGCTTCGACGTACATCTACTTCGGGTATGCCGTCACGAACGAAGTTGAGTTTCAGACTTTGGTGGATGCAGTGCGGCGCGGGGTTTCGCTCGAGGGAAACATTCCGGTCGACAAGGGGAAAGGCACGCTGGGATCGTCAAAGCTCTACCGCCTGCACAATAAACTGGGCGAGACGTTGGTGGCGGACGGCGTAATCCCGAGCGTAGACCCGGCGGCGCTGTCGCGCATCCCCGTGCTTATGGAACGCCCTCACGACGGGTTCGCATGGGTCATGTATTTGAGTTGGAAGTTCGAGCGAGCGACATTCCCAGGGCCATTCCCATTGTCCGAATCCGTCGTTTCAGCGGCTGGCGATCCGCGGGCGACAGAAACCAGGTAGTTCAGGAAGCGATGGCCCTGCGCAGCGCCGGGCCATTGAGTACCAGTACATCTTCGATGCCGTCCACGTCATCCAATTGTTGACCTACCTTCACAAACGCGAGGGATCGTGCCAGCGCTTGCGATGCGGCATTGTCTGGAGAGATGGACACAACAAACGAGTCGATTCCCCGTTCCATCGAAGCCCACCGCATCATACCCACCGCGGCTTCCCTTGCGTATCCGTTCCGACGATGGGGAACGTATATGCGATACCCAAACTCGATGCCGCCGGGGGCGATCGCACGCAGTTCCGGCGGGGCGGGAGGCGTGTGAAAGCCTATTTGTCCAATGACCGAATTCGTTTCCTTGAGCACGATCATGCGCACACACCACGGCATGTAGGACGGATCGGCTGCCAACTGGTCACGGCGCCGCTTCAGGTACGCGACATCGCGCATCCAATCGTCGCACATGAACACGCCTGCGCAGCGCTCTGCATCGCGTTGATTCCCCTCGATGCAGAGGTCGAACAACTCGAGCGTGACAAGCTGAAGCCGGAGCCGCGGTGTCTCGATAGAATGCATTGGGGCAGTGACGATACACGCCCGGCCGGGACGGATCGAATCATTCGGGATAGCAGTTATTGCAGGGACCCGTCTGGCAAAATGCAGATGTCCGAGCCTGCCGGCAGCGTCGCGCCACGCGCCTTTTCGACAAATTCCTCTTTCGACAACGCGAATTGCGGGCTGATCTCGATAGCGACGGCGACATGACCTTTTGCGTCGCGCGTGATGCGATGGCCCGCTGCCTCGATCCAGCCGGCCCAATAGTCACGCATCGCACGCCATGCTTCTTCCACGCTGTTGTCGCCGCTGAACTGCTTTATGGGTGTGTATTCACCGGCCCGCTCGATTTCGAGCGCGATTGGAGCGTGCCTGGTGAAGCGCAGGGCGTCGAACACAAAGGTCTCGAATTTGTAGCCGTTCGGTATATCCGGCTTTACCAGCACTCCCGACGCATCGACGAACGGAATCCTTTTGTGCGCGCGGTGCCAGGGGAACTCGCGGAAATTGGCATAAACCCGTTCGACAAAGCCGACCGACAGAATATGAATCGCGGGGTTGCCCGCGTAATACACCGGCTTTCCGTCTGCGTCGACATTAAGTAACTGCGGATAGATGTCCAGCTCGCTGTATTCGATCGTTCGGTACTGTCCGTCACAGATACAATGCACGCCGACCGACTCGCGCGGCTCGGTCTTACGGTGAATCTTCGAGGACATCTCCCCGCCGCGGAGCACGTGATATCCGATGAAATACGGGTCGGCCACCTTGAGCGCCCAGTTGTCGACCTGAAAGTAGCTCAGGGTGTCAACGCCACGCCCGTGTGCGTCGCGCGCAATGCCCTTCTCGACAATCGCGGGGATGGTCCCGCCGTGCCCGTTGGGGTTCATCGCCAGCGCGTGGCGCTCCTCCAACATGAACTTTCCATCGGCGTCCATGCACGGCACCATGCGCTGCGTGAAGAACGTAACGTCGCGCTCGCGCAATCCGAAGTAGTTGTGCGCGTGAAAGAACTGGCGCGTCGCCGCTTCGTTCGCGTCGCTGACCATGATGTACCACGGCAGGACGCAACCATAGCGATTCTGAATGTTGACAATCTTCTCAGCGTGAAACGCGAACAGCGAACGCTTCGAAATGGGCCCGATTGGGTAGGACCCCTTCGGGCCATCGAACCCGAGACGCGTTCCCTGGCCGCCCGCGACCAGCAACAAGCCGACACGGCCTGCGCGCAACGCTTCCTCCCCCGCGTCCCATGCCTCACGTGCGTCGGCGCGCGTTGCGTCGGCGCACGGAATAGTCGGTACCGGCTCGATCGTGGCGAAGTGTTCCGGAGGAGGTTCGTTAAAAATCCACTCCGCTGCAAGGCGTCGCATCAGATCGAAATCGATCGTCTCTATTTGCGCAAGTAAAGCATCGCGCTGTGGGCCGGTGATTGAATCCCAGAACCGCAGGACGTGGTCCTGCCCGTACTGCGCAAGCGCGCGGGAGGCTTCGTGATAGGTCATTCGGAGCTATTTGCCTTTGGGTGGTGCGAAGTAGCCCATGCGGTGCCGTTGCTCCTTGTTCGGAAGCAGCGTGGGCTTGGCGCCATCGGGCAGTTCGAATTTCGATCCGCAGGTATCGCAGATTCCGTAATCGAACCCCGGGTGCTCGAGGAACTCGCCGCACTCCGGGCACTTCGGTTGAAATCCGCGGTACAGTTCGCCCGCGCTCGGAAACGGCGTCCCGCATGCCGTACAGTCGCGCACCATCGACGCGCGCCGCCAACATTTCGAAAACATCTGATCGCAGTTGCACACGGTGCAGAACGCAGTACGCGCCACCAAGGGCATCGACTTGTTCTCGGGCTTATTCTTCTTGCCAAAGAAAAGCAATCAACGCTCCCTTATTGCGCGGGCGGCGCGGGCGCCTGGCCCTGAACGGACACGAAGGCGCGCATTGCATGCGGCACGGACTGATTGTCACCCGTAACCGTAAACATTACCGTTTCGTTCTTCAGACCCGGGGCCGCATCGGGCGCCACGTTTATGTATAAATCGACACTCTTCGGATCATCGGGTCGCGGCGCCACCTCAAGCGTCAAGCCTTCGCCGGTAACCGTCGCATCGGCTAAGGTAATTGGCACAATGCCGGTCACGGTCGCCTTGGCGACCTGCTTTTGACCCGGCGTCACCACGTCGCGAGCGCCAAGCGAGGCAGGCACGACCTCATAAAACGTCGATACGGAGCCGACAATGGCGATTCCGAAATCTCGCACGCGCGCCGCGGTCGTTACCAGCCACGCGCTAACGTCAATAGCGCCGGGCGCCGCCGTCGGAAGCAGCCTGACGACGAGTTCCCACTCGGCGCGTTGCGGCGACTTCCATTCCGCTTCGGGCAACTTCACGAGTTCCAACTCGATGGGAGATTCCTTCGCCGGGGCATCGGGACCGCTCCCGCTCGATGATGGCTCCAATTGCGCGGCCGTGATATCGAAAGGATCGTCTGTCAATTGGACGATGCGCATGCGCGCCTCTGCGCCCTTTCCGCGCTGCACCGTGCCAAAATCGATGAACTCCGGATCCTGGCTGAACTCGGGATCGACGTCCGCGGAAACGACGAGCGTGTAGTTGGCCTGGACAGGATCGTTCGTCATAATCGTGAGCACTTTGCTCGAATGAAACCCGTGAATGAGTTTTGGATCGACGGTTACAACAAGCGTCTCCTGCTGACCGGCCTCGATTGTCGTAATACGCCTTCCATCCGAACGGACCGCCGCCCGCTCGAAGTGGCCCAACGTACAATTGCAGCTCGTCGTTATATCCATGACGTCGATCGGGAGGCCGCCGGGGTTTTTGACCGTAATACGCTTCTCTGCCTTGCGGTCGCGCGCAATGGTACCCATCGAGACCGGCTGCTCGCTGAATTCGAGCGGTTTGTGCTGCGACAGATCGACTTCGGTACTCGGGACAAGCCCGTCCGTGATTGTCGAGCCACGTCCCGACTCTCTGATTTCGTTGACCTGACTGAGGAACTCGTCGGTCGTACTGAGCGTCTTTTTGCCAGGCCCCTCTCCGGACGGTTTCACGAGCGCCAGGACAACGATTACGCCAACCACAGCTATAATCGCGACGACAAGGTGGGATGAACGAACCTTCATACGTACTACTCAGCCTTGAACCGGGTGTGGTACCGCGCTTCAGCCTTCAGAAGCTGGTTTGACAGATTTTCGTAGATTTCCGGCGTAATTTCAAGGCGCAGTTCCATTCCCATTAGCAACGCTCCGACGACGGGCTCAAACGCCGGCATCACCGTTCGCGCCTTTGGGCAAACGGTTTCAATTTCGGCGCGCATCGTTTCCTTCAGTATAGGGCTGCTTCCCTTGAACACGCTGCCCGCCATGACCACGTCGAACGCATCGCCGGTCATGTCCAACCTCCGCGCGACGGCAATCACCATGGCGGCGAGGTAGCGCCCGCCCTTGCGCAAGATTTTCGACGCGGCGTCATCGCCTTTCGACGCGGCATCGAACACCAGTTTGGCCATGGGCTGAAGGTCCGCGTACGCAATCTGCCGGCGGTACAGTCTTAGAAACAGGTCCTCGACGCCCTTCGCGCCCGCGCGGTCGATGAATTCTTGCGTCAACAACGTCGGCGGGATGATGCCGTCACGCGCTTGCCACACGCGCTGCAACCCGTCACGGCCGATTTGGGAGCCGGTGCATTCGTCCCCAAATTCCTCTCCGAGACCTCCTGCCCGCGCATGGTCGCCCGCGCGGTTCTTCCCAGCGCACACGCAGCCGGTCCCGCAGGCGATAACGATGCCGTGTGGCGCTTGCGTGCCACCGCGCAGGCCGGCCATCGAGTCGTTTTGAAAGTCGCGCGGGATGTCGCCGAACAGAGGGGTGTAGATCTCCCGCTCGAGCATTACGTAGTCCTCGGGAATGTCGGCGCCCGCGATTCCCATTCCGATGCCGGCGATCTCGTTCAATGCGATTCCCGCGTCAGCGAGCGCGGCATTGATGGCCTTTTTGTTCTCTTCCAGCGCCGGACCCACTCCGTGCACCTCGTAGTTGCCCGTGGCTGCCCGGCCAAAGCCGAGTACATTACCCGCTTCGTCACCAATCAGGCAGTGGGTCTTTGTGCCGCCCACGTCAAGTCCGAGGAAATAGAGCATGTCAAGAGCCTGTCGCGCGTAAAGTTCTCATGAAAAAACGGCGCGCAGAACGCCATCCGCTCTGCGCACCGTGCAAATAGTATCGGGGGCGTTACTGTCCCTGCAACTCCTTGAGCTTGTTGCGGGCCATCTCGACGGTAGCGTCGGTCGAGTAGCGCGGGTTTGTCGTCACGTCCTTAAGCAAATCGATCGCGCGCTGCTGCTGGCCCAAGCGCAGGTAACACTCTGCCTGGTTGTACATCGCGAGCGGCGTCTTCTTCGACATCGGGTAGCTTTGCCGCGCCGTGTCATACTCCCGCACAGCCTGTTCCCATTGGCCCATCTTCTGGTAAGAGGACGCTTTCCAGAATTGCGCAAGGGATGCGAGATCCGAGTCCGGATACTTCTCGAGGAATTGCGAGTACAGCGTCAGCGCTTCCTGGAAGTTATCGTTCATATACGATTCCGCGGCCTTCTTATAGTCTGCGGTCGCATTGCCTGAAAGATCGCTCGCTGGCGATTCCGCAGGGGCAGTCATGGGAGCGGGAACTGGCGCGGCAGTCCCGCCGGGAAAAGCTGGCACGGCAGCCTCGCCGGGGACGGCCGGTGTCGTCGGCGTCTCGCCGGTGGGCGGCTCGATGCTGGACGGACCTACCTGAACTCCACCCGTGGTGCCCGGCGACAAACCGAGCTGGCGGTACATCGCCTGCGAAAACCTGTCCAAGTTCTTCTGGAGCGCGTTCAGCTTCGCCTGGTTTTCTTCCATCATGCTCTGGAGTTGGCGGGTCGCCTGATCGCTCGCGTCAACTTTCGCCGACAGATCGGCCGCGGTCTGATTCAATTTGTCGACGCGCGCCGCCAGATCGGTATCCAGCTTCTGCACGATCCGGTGCGTCGCGTAGACCGAATTGGCCATCTGATCGCCGCCGGTCGTCGCGCAACCGGCCATCATCAGGAGCGCTGCCGCTCCAAGGGCAAGTGACGTTCCCCGCATAGCTGCAACCCCCTTTATCGGCTAGCCCGATTAAACTCGCACCGGCGGTTCAGCGCCCAGGCCGACTCGTTGTGACCGGGATCGGCCGGCGCTTCCTCGCCGTAGCTAATCGTCACAATACGGTCGCCACTCACGCCGAGTTTCGTGAGATAGTCCCGCGCCGCGAGCGCGCGCTTCTCGCCAAGGGCGAGGTTGTATTCCTGTGTGCCACGTTCGTCGCAGTGGCCTTCAATCTGAATATACGCGTTCACCAGATTCGGATCGGACTTAAACTTATCGGCGTTCGCCTTCAGCGTCGCCAACGCGTCGGGGCGCAGGGCATAGCTGTTGTAATCGAAGTAGATGGGACGTACGCCGGCGCTCGAAAACGACAACCCCTCGAGGTCGACGTTCGGCTGGCCCGTTCCGGTTGTCGTCTCGGTGGTGCCCGCCGAATCGCTCAGCGCGGGCTGAATCGGCTGCTGCGCGTTCTTCTTGCTCTTGCAGCCCATGGACGCGGTCAACGCCAAGGCCAAACACAGTGTGATTAGGGACCCTTTCCGCAGGTACAACATGTGAGTAATTCCTCCTCCTTTTCTTGCGAAACCGCCTCAGTGAAACAATCGACTATGATATCGGATTGGGTTGACCCAGTTCAAAACGGCCGACTCACCGTATTCCAATATCCGAATGGGCGCGAAAGTTGCGTATTAACACCGCAGTTTCCACCTTTCACCGTTTCTATTGTACCCGTTTTTCTTGAAACATACAAGATATAGTAGTTTCTTGACGCAACGGCCAAAACAGAGCAGCACGCTACATGCCCGAATCGCCGCCAAGGAGTGCCACAATATTCGGTATTTGCGCAGCCGGAACGCGCGGTATGTGGGAAGCCGGCTTCGATACAGATTGGCCTATATTCTCAGGTTTTTCTCAATACTCTCGACCGCCCGGACGATGTCCTCGCGGTGGCCGAACGACGAAAGGCGGAAGTACCCTTCGCCGCTGGGCCCGAACCCGGCGCCCGGCGTGCCCACAACGTGTGCCTCGCTAAGCAGCTTATCGAAGAAGTCCCATGACTTCATTGCGTTCGGACACTTCAGCCAAACGTACGGTGCATTAACGCCGCCGAACACGGTCAGTCCGATCCGCTCAAGCCCAGACTTGATTGTGCGCGCGTTCGCCATGTAGTAGCTAACCATATCGGCGCATTCCCGCTGCCCGGCCTCCGACAGCACGGCAACACCCCCTTCCTGGACGATGTTCGACGCCCCGTTGAACATCGTCGTCTGGCGGCGGTTCCACAGGCGGTGAATCTTCCCGGCCGCGGCGTTCTCGCACACGACACTCTTGGGCACGACAGACCACCCGAGCCGGACCCCCGTGAAGCCCGCTTCCTTCGAAAAACTGCTTAATTCGATCGCACATTCCATTGCGCCGTTGATTTGGAAAATGCTTCGCGGCAGTTCGGGATCCGAAATATACGCGGCGTAGGCCGAATCGAAAATAATGATCGCCCTGTGTTCGCGGGCATAATCCACGAATGCTCGCAACTGCGCCTTCGTCGCGACTGCGCCGGTGGGATTGTTTGGACTACAAATGTAGATGAGATCGACTTTGGTTTTCGGCACGCTGGGAAAGAATCCGTTCGCTTCGTTGCACGGCATGTAGACCAGGCCGTCGAACCGTCCAGCTTTCCATGAGCCTGTGCGACCCGCAATGACGTTGCTGTCCACATACACGGGGTACGCGGGGTCCTGCACGGCAACAACATTGTCCAGTCCGAAGATGGACTGGATGTTCGCCGAATCGGGCTTTGCGCCGTCGCTGACGAACACTTCGTCATCCTCGAGGGGTACGCCCAGCTTCGCGTATCGCCCCGCAAGCGCCGCGCGCAGGTCCGCATTCCCCTGCTCCGCGCCATAGCCGGTATAGGTCTTCACGTCCGCGAGTTTGTCCACGCCGCGATGCAACCCCGCGATTACCGATGGTGTCAACGGCTCCGTCGTGTCGCCAATACCGAGGCGCATGACCGTGACGCCGGGGTTTGCAGCAGCAAACGCACGCGTGCGTTTGGCAATTTCGGGAAACAGGTATCCCGCCTTAAGTTTGTCGTAGTTTGCGTTCGTCGTCGCCATGGAGTGTGTCGCTTTCTTACCGATAGGATTCAGGCCGCACAAGGGCGGAATCATACAGAATCGAATTCGTGAAAGACACTGGCCTATCCCGGATTCCTCGTGAACGTTGCGGCGGTAGTCCGGCTACTTCGCCCGGCCAGAAAGTTCCCGAATCAAGGTCCCGGCTGCGTCATCGACGACCTTCTGAACTTTCTTGCCACCCTGATTGCACGCAACCATGACCGCGAATCCCATGCGCGGCGCAACCCACACGACACAGAACCACATGGTGTTGGAACCGTTGTGCGTCAAGACCTCGCCGCCCGCCCAGTCACGATTGACCACCGCCCACCCCATTGCATACTGCGGCTGGAAATTGTTCACCGCGCTGTGCAATGTAGCGAAAGTCTCAGCCTTCAACAATCGAGGATGTCCCATTGCCGCGTCGAGATGCAGCTTTACAAACTTCGCCCAATCGGCCATCGAGCAATGCACGGTGCCGGCAGGCGCTATCGCAGCGGGATTGTCCGCGTCATGGCCCGGCTCGACGGCGTCGCCGTCTTCGGTGTGGCCGCGCGGCTGGTCGACGCGGTCCGGTGTTCCGGGAGCGCCAAACCCGGCGCTCGTCATTCCCAGCGGCTTGAACAGACGATCATGCATGAGGTCTTCATATGGTGCGCCGGCCGCGTGTTCCGCGATCGCGCCGGCAATGGCGAAACCCGCATTCGAGTAGATGTATTTCGTTCCCGGCGGTGCTTCGGGTGCGCGCGACGTAACGCCGCGCACCAGTTCCAGGCGCTGTTGCTTTGGCGCGTCGCGCGAGTTCCAGAGCCGCTCCCACAGTCCGTCAAAGTTCAGATCGGTTGGCGCGCCGCTGGAATGCGTCAACAGTTCCGTGACGTCGACGGACTTCCACTTTGAGTGCATGGACCTAACCAATTCGGGAAATGCGCCACTGACCGTGTCGTTCCAGGTCATCACGCCCTCTTCAACCAGCGCTGCAACGAGCGTGGCGGTCATGGCTTTCGTGCACGATCCCAAGTGAATCTTGTCGTCGACGGAGACCGGGTACGGTGAACCTTTGCGCCGCACGCCCGCTGCCCCCAGTGCGACGAGGCCACTCTCGTTCACAACGCCGACAAAAAGCGCGGGCACGTCGTTCTGTACGACGATGGTCCTGAGTTCGGCGGAAACGTCACGCGGTGTTGGCGCAACTTCCGCGCGGATCGAATATGAAAGGACAAGTAGGGCCGCAATGGCGACTCGGAATCGCGTCATTCTGCGCCGTCTTCGACATGCGGACGAAACTGCTCGGTCTTGTGGCGGACGATATCGCCCTTCACGTAATAAATGACCTCTTCCGCGATGTGTGACGCGAGATCGGCAATGCGTTCGACGTGGCGCGATATGCTAAGCAGGTGGATCAACGACTCCAGTTGTTCGGGATGTTTACGAATACCGTCCTTGACCTGTCCGTACATCTCGCGGTTGATGAGGTCCACCTCGTCATCGGCGGCGATGACTTGATATGCGAGACCATCGTCCTGGTTGACAAGCGCGTCCAGCGCGAGGCGCAGCATATCGCGCGCCTTCTCCGCCATTCCGGTGAAGTCGAAGGGAATATCGAGATGTTCCTCGTCGCACAGAAAGAGCGCGCGCTCGGCAATGTTTACGGCGCAATCGCCAATATGTTCGAGCGTGCCGTTGATCTTAATCACGGCAATAATGAACCGAAGGTCGTGCGCGACGGGCTGATGCAGCGCGAGGATTTTCTGACATTCCTCTTCGATGTCGATATCGAGCGCGTCGATGCGCAAGTCGTTTTCGATGACCTGCCGGGCAAGATTCCGGTCGCGGTCGCGGACCGCGGACACGGCCTTTGCGACACTTTCTTCGACGAGCGCGCTTAACGAGAGGAGTTGCTTCTTGAGGCGATCAATTTCGCGCAGAAAGTGTAGTGCCAACGGTCACGGCCTTTCCGGTACCTATCCGAAGCGGCCGGTAACGTAGTCTTCCGTTTGCTTCCTTGCCGGCTTCGTGAAAAGCTTTTCGGTGTCGTCGAACTCGACCAAGTGGCCTTCCATGAAAAACGCCGTATAGTCCGACACGCGCGCGGCCTGCTGCATGTTGTGCGTTACGATAACGATGGTGTAGTCGGATCGCAACTCGCTGATCAGGTCCTCGATGCGGACGGTGGCGCGCGGGTCGAGCGCCGAAGCGGGTTCGTCCATCAAGAGAATCTCGGGATCGACCGCCAACGCGCGGGCGATGCACAGGCGCTGCTGCTGCCCGCCGGAAAGGTCCAGCGCGTTCCGGTGCAGCCGGTCCTTCACTTCGTCCCACAGCCCGGCGCGTTTCAGGCTTTGTTCGACCAACTCTTCGAGGACATTGGAGTCCCGAATTCCGTGGATTCTCGGCCCGTACGCGACGTTTTCAAAAATGGGCTTCGGAAACGGGTTCGACTTTTGAAATACCATTCCAACCCGTTTGCGCAGGCTCACAACATCCGTACCGTTTCGATAGATGTCCTGCTTGTCGATCGTAATCGAACCCTCGATTCGCGTCCCGTCAATTGTGTCGTTCATCCGGTTCAGTGTGCGAAGGAATGTCGACTTGCCGCACCCGGACGGGCCAATCAGCGCCGTGACGTGATTCGCGGGAATCGTGATGTTGATGTCGAATAACGCCTGCGTCGCGCCGTAATAGAAATTGAGGTGTTTCGTTTCGACTTTGGGCCGAAATTCCACCGGCGTAGCGTGTTTTTCCAATGAAAATGCTGCTGGCATGTTGATCACCATTTGTTGCGTCTCCTGAAGTGACTTCGAAGAACGATCGCGCCTGTGTTAAGGCCGAGGACCAGAAGCAGCAGCACCAGCGCCGTCCCGTACGCCGTGGGGCGCGCTGCGTCCGCATCGGGGAATTGCGTTGCCAAGACGTAGAGGTGGTACGGCAACGCCATTGCATCGTCGAAGACCGATCGCGGCAGGTCCGGCCGCGAAAACACCGCGACCGTAAACAGGATGGGCGCCGTCTCCCCCGCCGCACGCCCGATGCCGAGGATGCTGCCGGTCATCATTCCCGGAATTGCGTAGGGC
Source organism: Candidatus Hydrogenedentota bacterium (assembly GCA_013359265.1). Classification (NCBI taxonomy): domain Bacteria; kingdom Pseudomonadati; phylum Candidatus Hydrogenedentota; species Candidatus Hydrogenedentota bacterium. The sequence goes on along the minus strand of JABWCD010000020.1, from coordinate 51,119 downwards.
AGCACGCTCTTGCGGATGGTCTCCCACTTTGTCGCGCCGAGGGCCAGGCTTGCGTCGCGCAACGTCGGCGGCACGGCGCGAAGCGCTTCCTCGCTGGAGACGATGATTGTGGGCAGTATCATGCAGGCAAGCGTGAAACTGCCCGCGAGAATGCTCGTTCCGAACCCGAAGAACAATACAAACATTCCAAGCCCAAACAATCCAAAAACGATGGAGGGAACGCCCGCCAGCGTAACGATCGCCAGTCGTATGGCGCTCGTGAAGCGTCCTTGTTTGGCGTATTCGGTGAGGTAGATGGCGCTCGCCATTCCCAACGGCAGCGCGACGACGATGGTGCCGAGCACGAGATACAGCGTACCGACGATAGCGGGAAAAATTCCGCCACCCGCGCCGTCCGGGTTCGACGTGAGGAACGACCAGTTGATCACGCCGATGCCCTTTATCAGGACATCCAACACGATGTATCCGACCACACCGACAACGAGATAGGTAATCGCGCGCAACGCGAAGAACGCGGTCTTCTCGGTGTACGTCGACATGCTCATGCTCTCCCGTACGACTTCAGCACGCGCAGCGCCACGAGGTTGATCGCGAACGTAACGAATAGCAGCACGATTCCCACCCAAAACAGCGCTTGGTAGTGCGCGCTCCCGTTGGTCACCTCGCCCATCTCCGCGGCAATGGTCGCGGTCATCGTACGAATCGGGACCAGCGGCGAAAACGTGAACTGCACCGCGTTGCCGGTCACCATAATCACCGCCATCGTTTCGCCGACGACACGCCCCATTCCCAGCATGATGCTCGCAATGATCCCGGACATCGCCGCAGGGACAACGACCTTGAAAATCGTCTGAATGCGGTTGGCGCCCAGCGCCAGCGACGCGTCGATGTAGGATCGCGGCACGCTGCGAATCGCATCCTCGGAGATCGACATGATCGTCGGCACCGCCATGAACGCAAGCAGCAACGCGCCCGTTATCCCGGTGAGCCCAATCGGCAGCCCGAACAGGGTTTTCACCAACGGCGCCAACACGACAAGACCGAAGAACCCCAACACCACGGACGGTATCGCCGCGATCATCTCGATGAACGGTTTCAGAATTTCGCGCTCGCGGGGCCCGGCGATTTCGGCGATGTAGACCGCGCCAAGCACGCCGAACGGAATCGCGATCAGCGTCGCAAGCAGCGTCACCATCGCCGACCCGGTAATCAGCGGTAACAAACCGAAACCGACCTGCTGCATCGACGTAGGCCGCCACCGTTCGCCGATGAACTGGCCCAGGCCGGGTTCACTTGTGAAGGGAACGGCCTCCCGGAACAGGAACAAAAAGATCAGCGCAACAACAACGATGCTCACGGACGCCCCCGCAAGCAGCACGTGCTTCACGCCGCGATCTTGGATGTGACGAAACGACATCTATTTCACGCTCACGTAACCGTTGTCCTCGACAATCGCCTGGCCCTCATCGGACAAACAGAAATCGATGAAGTCTTTCGTGGCACCGGCGGGTTCTCTCGAGACGACGAGAAACAGGGGTCTCGAAACGGAGTACGCACCACTCAAAACGCTTTCGTTGCTCGGCATTACCGCGGGCGCATCCACGGCCGCTTTCACACCAAGGCTCTTTACCTTCGCGCCCGCTTCGTGCGCGTACCCCAGCCCCACGTAGCCAATCGCCCCTTTGGCGTCGGACACCGTCTGCACAATCGCCGACGTGGCCGGCAGCAACAGCGCGCCGGCGGCGTAATCCTTCGTCTTCAGCACGTGCTCCTGAAAAAACATGTATGTGCCGGAACTTGACTCGCGCGATGCGACAACGATGGTTTCGTCAGGCCCACCCACCTCCGACCAATTTGTGACCGATCCCGTATAAATGGCTGCAATCTGGTCCAGCGTTAGTTCGGCGATGGGATTTTGCGGATTCACTACGATTGACAACGCATCCCGCGCGACCGCCATGTCCTGTAATGCCAGCCCCTTCGATTCGGCGGTCTGCCGTTCATCCTCATTCAAATCGCGTGAGGACGCGCAGATATCGGTCGTGCCGTTTAGCAGGGCCGCTATGCCGGTGCCAGAGCCGCCGCCGGTCACCGAGATTTTCGCCTCCGGGTGAGTCTTCATGAAGGCATCCGCCCACGCAGTCAAGAGATGGACCATGGTGTCGCTGCCCTTGATGTTCAGCGACATCGACCCTGACTTCGCCGAGCCAGCCGCACCGGCGCCCCCGGCGGGTCTTTCCTGTTTGGGACTGCAACCAGCAAGATTGGCAAGGGAGGCAACGGCGAGTAGGCAGACCCCTACCCTTAATCTCAACCGAGGCATTGGCGAACTTCTCCTCTTGTCCTGCGCTCTCCCGGACGTAGACCCTACCGGAGAAGTATTAGGGTTGTGTTAGCCGATTCGGTGATAATCGAGGGGCGGTGGGTGAATTAACCAACAATAAGCCATTTAACCATATATGGTTACACAACGTTTCGGGTCTGCTGTTCGAGGTGAATTTCGGGCAGATGAATCGAGAATACACTCCCTTTCTGGGGCGCGCTATCCACCGACGTCTGACCCCCGTGGACGCGAACGATGTGCTTGACAATCGCGAGCCCGAGTCCTGTGCCGCCAAGTTTCCGACTGCGGGCCTTGTCCACCCTGTAGAACCGTTCGAAGATTCGCGGCAGGTGTTGCCGCTCGATGCCGCACCCTTGGTCGCGCACACTGATGGTAACCGTCCCGTTGTCGCGGACTGCCGAAACGTCGACCTCGGTCCCCTCCTCGCTGTACTTGACGGCGTTGTCGAGGAGGTTCTCGATCGCGGTCTGCAACAATTCGGGATTGCGCCGGACGAACAGATTGGGTTCCGCGTTCAAGAGAATACGCACGTCCTTCGCCAGCGCACGGACGCCGCAGTTCTGCACGGCGGACTCGAGTATGTCCTGTATTTGTCCGTCGTGAAGTTCGATGGCGCCACGCTCGCCTTCCTGTTCAACGCGCGACAGCTTCAGCAAGTCCTCGATAAGCGCGTCGAGCCGCGATGCTTGCTTGCCGATCGTTGCAAGAAATCGCCGCGCGGAATCGTGGTCGTCCAGTGCACCGTCAAGCAGGGTCTCGACAAATCCCTTGATTGACGTAATCGGCGTCTTGAGTTCGTGCGAGACGTTCGCGACGAAATCGCGGCGCGCGGATTCCAGGCGGTTGATCGCGGTGACATCGTGCAGGACAATGACGCACCCGATGTTCCGCCGCACGGCGTCCTTCAGCGGCGATCCGTGCAGGCGCACCTGTTGCTCGCCGGGGTGAAGCAGCGTAATGTCCGCCTCGCGGGACCCGCTGCTGCGCAGCGTCACGGCGACGAACTCGTGGAGGTCCGCGTTGCGAATGACCTCGCGCAAGTCGCGTCCCAGCGCCTTGTCCCGCGAAATGTCGAACATGGCGCACGCGGCGGCGTTTATGTTGATGACGCGCTCGTGCGTATCGACTGCCAACACGCCCTCGACCATGCTTGCGAACACGGCTTCAAGTTCGTTGCGCTGCCCTTCGGCCGCGCGGATGCGTTCCTCGAGTTGCGCCGCCATCGTGTTCATGGCTTCCGCAAGCTGCGTCACCTCCGCGGAATCCGCGGCGCGCAACCGCGCGACGAGTTCGCCGCGCGCAAACCGTTCCGCGCCCTTTCGCAGCGAATCGATTGGGTCGGTGATGCGGCGTGACGCGGCAAGACTCAATAGCGCCACCAACGACAATACCAACAACGTACCCACGCCGAGAGGAAACGCATTTGACACAAGCACGCCGAGGTACGTGAACTTCGGCACGGCGACGCGAATGACCCCGCGAATTCCTTCCTCATCTTTCACGGGAATCGCGACGTAGATTGTCGGGGCGTGCGTTGTGCTGCTCGCGCGGTCCGACGTTCCAACGCCGCCAGCCAAGGCCGTGCGCACTTCCGGCCGGCTGCCGTGGTTTTCCAGCGTCTTTGGGTCGGCCTCCGAGTCGGCGACGACTTCGCCCGACGGCGCAATTACCGTAATGCGGGTCGAGGATACCCTGCCAAGTTCGGTGCATCGCTCCTGGAGCTTGACAAACTCGTCCCGCTGAATGGAATCCGAAAGGACAGCTTCGAGCAGCCGCGCGCGCGCCTCCAAGTCCGCAATCGACCGGCTCAAGTATGATTGCTTCAGCGTCTGCGTCGCGTACAGGCCGGCGGTAGCGAGCGAGCCAAGACTCACCAGTATGAAGAGCGGGAACAACTGCCATATGAGGCGCTTGCGTGCCACGCGCTCGCTTACTCCTTCATCCGGTATCCGACGCCGCGGACCGTCTCGACGTAATGTCCGTACGCGCCGAGCTTCTTGCGCAGCCCGACGATCTGAACGTCTACCGCACGATCCGTCACTGCATAACCTTCTCCGCGGACGGCGTCCACGATTTGCGATCGCGTGAACACCCAGCCGGGCCGGCGGGCCAGGTAATGCAGCAGGCGAAACTCCGTGAACGTTAGGTCGAGCGGCTTGCCGTTGACCGAGACCTCATGGCGGCCGGGATGGATGACAAGTTCATGCACGTGGAGTACCGCATCCTTCTCTTTCGCTTCGGCCTCACGCCTGCGCAACACCGCCTGAACGCGCGCAAGTAAAATACGCGGGCTGAAGGGCTTCGTTACGTAATCGTCCGCGCCAAGTTCCAGTCCGCGGACGATGTCCGGCTCCTCGCCGCGCGCGGTCAGCATAACGATGGCGGCATCCCGGGTCTTCGGATCGTTCTTCAGCAACGTGCACACTTCCAGTCCGTCCAACCCCGGCAACATGAGGTCGAGCACCACCAGGTCGGGCACGCCGCTGCGCGCCGCTTTCACCGCGTCGCCGCCGGTCGCCGCGCACGTCACGCGGTACCCCGATTTTTCCAGGTTGTACCGCACCAGTTCTAGAATGTCCTCTTCGTCATCGACCACCAAAATATGTTCGCGTGCCATAAGTCTTTCCTTAGTATAATCCGGCCCCGTCCGCATGGCACGCTAACAATTCAATGTTAGGACAAGGTTAAATTGGGCTGTCCGACCCTCCCCAGCGGGGTCGAAGTATGAGAAATATGAATAAAGCTATCCTGCGTGTCTGGCTGATGCATCTGGACCCGGCGAGGCGGGGTAAGCGCCAAACTTCCGCCCGGCGCGGGAGCAGGCGCAGCAACCTATCAGAGGCGCCGCAGGATTGCTTCGGCGTAGCTTGCGGCGGCCGTCACCGTCGCGTAGTCGATGGACCCGGCCCGGTCGCTGTCGTCTTCGTAGGTGTGGTCGCCGGCGGTGGCGGTAATGCTCATTGCCTTGTACCCGCGCGACATCGGCAGGAACGCATCGGAAGGCAGCCCGCGCCATACCAACGGCGTCGCATTGTGCTGCGGCGCTTCTTTGACGGCTGCGTGCAGCATGTCTCGGTCGCCGGAGAATTGTTGCAGCAACCCTTCGCCGGTAACGTAGTGCAGTTCGCCCGATCCGACGTGGTCGACGTTAAGGAAGTAGGTGTTCGCTTTGTCGATTTGGTGCGTCGCCATAAAATGACGCATACCGCTCAGCCACGTTTCCTTGCTGCCGGTAGCGACGAGCCAGATGTCTGCCTCGTCGATCCGGTTCTGCGTGAGGCGCTGCGCCAGGTCGAGCAGCACGGCTACACCCGACGCATTGTCGCTCGCGCCGCGCGTAAACTCGCCGGAATACTCGCACGTAAACAAAGCAACCGCCGCGCACAGCAGCGTCGTCACCGCGCACCAGCGAATGACGAGGTCGTAGCGATGCCCTTCGCTGCCGGTGACGCCAAGCGCCTCGGCCGCGCACGTTGCCAGTACCGCGAGCATGCAGGCCAACACAACAAGGTGCATGGCGCGCAGCCACGGCTGAAACTGCGGCGACGTCACCGCGCTGAATTTCGGCGTGTCGTAATGCGCCGTGATGACGAACAGCTTCTTCGGGCGGTCGCCGAGAATGCGCGCCACGACGTTTTGCGTTTCATACTGCGGAAGAATCAACGCCAACACGCGGTACCCCGAAAACTCGAGCAGATATAGCGTGGACACGACCGCACCGTACCCAAACGCAAACCACGGTTGCCAAAAAGCAAGCAGCGCGACAATGAGGAATTCACCGTAATACGACGAAAACAGCAGCCACGGACTCTCGATCGCGAAGAAGTCGTCAAGCTCCGTATTCGGCGTATGCACCGAGAACCGTTCGCGAATGTACTCCGCCGCCGTACGCTCGCTTTCCGTGCTTGCGCCGCGGTGCGCAAGATTCCCCGCGAGGTATTCGATATCGCGCCGCATCTCGGCCATGCCCATCGCTATACCTCCGCGCAGTCCATGCCGAACGCCTCCGCCACACCGCGATGCGTAACACGCCCTTCATGCACGTTGAGCCCGCGGCGTAAGGCCTTGTCCTCCGCCAGCGCGCGGTCGAGGCCCTTGTCCGCCAGCGCCAACCCGTAACCAAGCGTTGCGTTCGTGAGCGCATACGTGGACGTACGCGGCACGGCGCCGGGCATGTTCGTCACGCAGTAGTGTACGACGTCGTGAACCGTGTACGTGGGGTCCGCGTGCGTGGTCGGTCTCGATGTCTCGATGCAGCCGCCCTGGTCGATCGCAACGTCGACAACCGCCGCACCCGGCCGCATCTGCTTCACCATCTGTTTGGTGACCAGAACCGGGGCGCGCGCGCCCGGAATCAGCACCGTTCCGATCACCACGTCCGCCTGCAACACTTCCTCGCCAACGGTCGCGCGGTTCGACATGAGCGTCGTGACGTGCCCGCCCATAATGTCGTGAACGTACCGCAACCGCGCGGGATCGATATCGAGGATCGTGACGTGCGCGCCCATCCCCACGGCAATGTGGCACGCGTTCTGGCCTGCCGTGCCCGCGCCAAGAATCACAACATGTGCAGGCTTCACGCCGGACACGCCGCTCAGCAGGATTCCCCGCCCGCCGCTCGCCGCTTCCAGACATCGCGCGGCCTTCTGCACCGCAAGCCGGCCGGCGACTTCGCTCATCGGCGTCAGCAGCGGGAGTGCGCCATCGTCGCGTTGGATCGTTTCGTAGCCGATCGCCGTGACTTTCTTCTTCATCAGGTGGCGCGTCAACGCCTCGTCCGACGCCAAATGGAGGTAGGTATAGATAATCTGTCCGGCGCGCAGGCGCTTCATTTCCGGGCCGATCGGTTCCTTCACCTTGACGATCAGGTCCGCGCGGTCCCACACGCCCTTCGCGCCCGTGACGACGCGTGCCCCCGCGGCACGGTACTGCGCGTCGGTAATGCCGCTTCCCGCGCCCGCCGACCTTTCGACGAGGACTTCGTGACCATGCGCGGCGAACGCCGCGACGCCGGAGGGAAGCATGGCGACGCGGTTCTCCCCGGGCTTGATCTCCTTCGGCACACCGACAACCATGAGCGCGTGTTACTCCACCCTGCTACCAAGCCAGTATACGTCGCGCGCGAATCGCTTCGCCAATCCCCGCACAATTCTTTACTCCCCGCTTGAATCGCTGTTATGCTCGATTTCGACTCCACAACATGAACCGGGACCGAAATGAAGAACAATCGATTCGCCCTGCTGATGGCCATTTGCGCGCTCTTCTCGTCCTGTGCGACCGTCCGTCTTACGCAGGACGAGCGCGACGCGCTCAACGTGCTGCAGCGGTATGTGCAACTCGATCGCAGCGGCGCCCGCCTTGATGGGACGAGATACCATTCGATGGCCGAACTCGTCTCGTGGACTGACGAGCCGGGGTGGGACTCCTTCGTTGTATCTCCCGGGCTCGCAATCGGAAGGCCCGTCGCCGCCGGAGAGAAGGTCACCGCCCGGGTTCGCTACGACGTCGAGGGCGTGATGGATGGAGACACGTTCTACCCCCTCGACGCATTGACGCCGGAAGCCTCGGCGCGTTTCGGTATCGGGGATCCCGTCGAATACGTGCTGGTTCGAATGAACGACGAATGGAAAATCGAATCGCCGCTGTTACCTCCGCACGTTGGGTTCGGGGCAACGCGCGCGTTCGTCGAAGAACTTGGCGCGGAGAGTTCGCTGCGCGCGCTGGACGACGCCGAATATCTTGCGAAACTGAAGGGCGCTCGCGCCGGCCACTGCAACTGCGATCGGCTGGATTTCTGACACGCCGTGCGCGCGGTCGTCCAACGGGTGCATGAATCGTCCGTCACGGTGGGTGGACGCGTGGTGGGAAAGATCGGGAAGGGGCTGCTCGTGCTGTTGGGCATAGGCGAATCGGATTCCGAGCAGGACGCCGACTACCTGGCGGACAAGATTGCCGGACTACGTTGTTTCTCCGATGACGACAGTAAGTTCAATCTCGGACTGCGCGACGTTGGTGGGAGCGTGCTTGCGGTTTCGCAATTTACCCTGTTCGGCGACTGCCGCAAGGGAAAGCGCCCGTCGTTCACCGAAGCGGCGCGCCCGGAACTGGCGGTTCCGCTCTACGAACGGTTTGTCGCGCAAGTGCGCGAACTCGGAATCGAAGTGCAGACCGGCGAGTTCGGCGCCCACATGGATGTCTATCTCGTGAATGACGGCCCGGTGACCTTGCTGCTCGATTCGAAAAAGGCCTTCTGATCATGGATGCGATTTGCGGGATACTCGGACGCCGCGATTCGGCCGCGCTCGACGCGATGGCCGCCGCGTTGCGCTCCCGCGCAAACGCCACGCACCGCTCCATCGGGGAGTCTTTCGCCGTTGCGGCGTCGCATCCGATTGACACGGACGTATGTCTATTGGATGGTGCGCCCCGTCTGCAAACCGTCGCGAAGCTGACGCCGGCAATGGTGCAACGGTACTGCGCGGAATCGCACCGGCCTGCGCCGTTGCCGTTCAGAGGCGCATACGCGTGCGCAATCGGATTGGACCGCGGCGCACGGTGGTGGTTGTCGCGCGATCGGCTGGGCAGGCGGCCCCTCTATTACTTCCACGGTGCGGGATTTCTTGCGTTTGCATCCGAATTGAAAGCGCTGCTCGCGTCGGGCCTTGTCCCCAAGCGGCTCAATCTGCTCGCCGTCGACCGCTACCTCACGTTGCGCTGCGTGCCCGGCCCGGAATCGATTATTGCGGGCGTGTTCCGTGTACAACCCGGCGAGGTCATCGAGTACCACGACGGCCGCCTCAACGAAATACCCGCGGCGCCGTTCAATCTGCAACCGCACGAGGAACCGCGCGACGCCGCGGCGCGGCGCCTTCGCGCGCTGCTGACAGACGCACTCGAGCGCGAAGCGCCCGACAAGGTGCTGTGGTCGTCGGGGATCGATTCCGCGGCGTTGGCTGCCCTGCGACCGGAAGCGAGGCCCATTTTCGTCGCCCTCGATCGGGCGTGGCAGGACGAATCGCGGCTCGCCAAGGATTCCGCGCGGTTGATGGGCCTCCCGCTGCACCAAATCCACGCGCGCCGATTGACCGAGGACACCGTACACAAAGCGGTGCGCGCGCTCGACGAACCGCTCGCCGATCCGTCGATACTTCCGTTGTGGCTGATCGCCGAAGCGGCAAGCGAGAACAAGGCGTCGTTCGTGTCGGGCCACGGCGCGGACGAACTGCTCGGCGGATATCCGCGTTACAATTTCTTGCAGAAAGCGCGCGGCGCGAAACGGCTCGTGCCTGCCGGACTGCTCACGGACCTTATGCCGGCGCTTCCGCCGAACGCGTTCATCCGCCGCGGCAGCCGGTATCTCGTGTCCATGCACGACATGCAGGAAACCTACCTCTCGCTCGTCTCCGTATTCGATCGCGGCGAGCGCGAGGACCTTTACACCGACGCGATGAAATCCGCAATCTACGATATGGGAGGCGGCATCCCCGCGGTGCAGGAGCATTTCACCGAAGGCGACCTTACCCGCAATGTGCTTTCGCTCGACTTGCACGTCGGCATTCCGAACTTCCTGCTGACAAAATGCGATCGCATCGCGGCAGCGCACGGCCTGAATTTGCACCATCCCTACCTCGACGACGATCTGCTGGACTTCGCGGTCCGCCTGCCCGCCAAGGCCAAGTATGGCGTGCGCAGCAAGCCGCTGCTCCGACTCGCAACGCGCGGCGCCTTGCCCGCCTCGGTCCGGCTTCGCGCGCGCCGCGACTTCCACATCCCGCAGAGCGGCCGCGCACTGCGCGTAATCGAAGGTGTCGCCGCGCACTGCATCACGCCCGATCGCGTTGACGCCACCGGCCTTTTCCGCTGGCACGCGATCGATGCGATTCTGCGCGAGGCAACGCACAACGTGTATAGACGCCGCCAGTTCTGGGCGCTGGTCATGTTCTTCGCGTGGTACCGCTGCGTGATGGAAGCCTGACGCATGCGTATTGCGATGACCGGCAGCGGCCTCATGGCCACGCTACTCGCCCGCGCAATTCTCGATGCGGGACACGAGATCGTCGCCGTGATCGACAACGGCCGCACGATCAAGGGCTACAAGCGCTGGCTCAACCCACTGCTCGCGTCCATTTTCACGCCGAATGCGGCCGTCAGCGCCATTGCGCGCAAACGCGGGGTGCCAATCGTCTACATCGACAAGATGACCGAAGACGAACTCGCGCCGCTTGCCGCAACGAATCCCGACCTGATTCTAGTCGGCGGCTTCTCAATCATTCTGAAGAAACCTATCATTTCCTTGCCGCGCATCGGCTGCGTGAATTGCCATTCCTCGCTCTTGCCGAAACACCGGGGGCCGAACCCCTTTCAAGCCGTCATTCTAGCGGGCGATGACGAGACTGGTATGACCTTTCACGTGATCGACGAAGGCATCGACACCGGTCCGATCCTCGCGCAGCACCGAATTCCCGTTACGCACAGCGACACCGCCGGCTCGCTCGTTCGCCGGACCTCGAAACTTGCCGCGGAAAAGATCAGCGAAGTCCTCGCGCAAATCGAACGTGACGGACTCAAGGGAACTATTCAATCGCCGGAAGCCGCTTCCTACGATAAGAAACTGGCGGACAACGAGCTATATATGGACTGGACACGCCCCGCGGAGGAACTCGACCGCAAGTGGCGCGCGTGTTTTCCGTTCACGATGGCGCGGTTTCGCTACCGGGGCACGACCGTTTTCATCTCCCGCGCGAAGGCTTACGAGCACGATACCGGCAAACCGCCCGGCACGATTACCGCCGTGCGGCCGTTTGTGCGAGTCGCGACGGGAAAAGGCACGTTTGCGGTAATGATGGGATACACGACCAAGAAGCCGTTGCCCTGGATATGGCCCGGCCTGGCCTGGCGTCCGCCCGTCGGCGACCGCCTCGAGTAGCGTCGTGCCGGCGCCCGTCTCCATCGTCATCCCCGCACACAACCAACTCGACTGCTGCCGCCAGTGCATCGAGTCCATCCAGGCGCACACAAACTATCCTCACAAGCTCATCCTCGTGGACAACGGATCGACCGACGGCGTTTCCGAGTACTTCGATTCGGTGCCGAACGCTGTCGTCGTCCACAGCGAAACGAATCGCGGCTTCCCCGCTGGCGTAAACCTCGGGCTCGCCCACGCAGTGGGCCACGTCTTGTTGCTCAACAGCGACACCATCGTCCCTTCACAATGGCTCGAACGCCTGGCCCACGCGCTGGAAAGTTCTCCCCGCATCGGCCTCGTCGGCCCAATGAGCAATTGCGTATCCGGACCGCAATTTCTGCCTGGTCTCGAATTCACGACCCTCGATCAGATCAACGCCTTCGCCGACGCGCGCGCCACCGAGTTTCGCGGCCGTTTGCTCGACGTCGAGCGCATCGTCGGGTTTTGCATGCTCATCCGCGACGCGGCGTTTCAATCCGTCGGCCTGCTCGACGAATCGTTTGGCGTGGGCAACTTCGAGGACGACGACTACTGCCTGCGCGTGCGTAAGGCCGGCTACCGCGTGTGCATTGCCGAAGACTGCTTCGTGTTCCACTATGGTAGTCGCACGTTTTCCGCAATGGGATTCGACAACGCTCGATTCGGCGAATTGATCGCCGCCAACGAAGCCGCCTTCAACCGCAAGTGGGGCACGGATTCCGACGCCCCCCGCGCAACGCGCGTCGCGGAAAACCTCCTTGCCGAAGCGCGCGGCCTCGAAACGTCCGGCAAACACGTCGCGGCAATCGCGCGGATCAAGGACGCCATCGCCATCGCCCCATACTACGCGCCCGCCTACTTCCAACTCGGCTGCGTCTTGCTTGGGTTGGGCCACAAGCCCCAGGCCATCGAACAATTCCGCCGGGTCCTCCGGCTCGAGCCAAGCCACGCCGAGTCGCTGGCCCACCTGTCTGCGCTGGACCCCGAACCAGAAACCAAAATCCAGAATCCAGGATAGTTCCGGGTTTTCCCAGCGCCCCTTCTCGATATATACTCCCTCCGGAGTACAGGCGGTCGCTGCGCGCAAATGCATTTCACGAGGGAGGTACCATGCGTCGATATCTTGCTGTCATTCTCGCGCTCCTTACTACGGTGTACGCCCACGCGGCGATTCAACCCGGCCCGAACGCCCAAGAGGAGATACAGGAAGCGCTCATCACCGCGAAGCCCGGCTCGACAGTCGAATTGGGCGCCGGCACCTTCGATCTTACGATGGGGCTGTCGCTCGACGTCGATCGTGTCAAGCTCCGCGGCAAGGGTCCCGACAAGACAATCCTGTCTTTCAAGAATCAGAACGCCGGCAGCGAAGGCCTGATTGTCACGGGCAGCGGGGCCGTGCTCGAGAATTTCGCCGTGGAAGATTCCAAGGGCGATGCGATCAAGACGAAGGGCTGCAAGGGCATCACCTTCCGCAACGTCCGAACGGAATGGACCGGAGGCCCGAAGGAAACCAACGGTTCGTACGGGTTCTATCCTGTTGAAAGCGAAAACGTGCTCATCGAGAAGTGCGTAGCGATCGGGGCCTCAGACGCCGGAATCTACGTCGGCCAATCGAAGAACGTTGTTGTTAGAAAGTCCCGCGCGGAGTTTAACGTCGCCGGAATCGAAATCGAAAACTGCCACGGCGCAGACGTCTACGAATGCGTCGCCACGCACAACACCGGCGGCATCCTCGTCTTCGACATGCCGGACCTTCCCATGCAGGGCGGACGCGACGTGCGCGTGTTCAACAACCGGATCGTCGACAACGACACGCAAAACTTTGCGCCCGCGGGCAACATCGTCGCGACCGTGCCCACCGGCACCGGTCTCATGATCATGGCGAACAACAACGTCGAAGTGTTCGACAATACGCTGAGCGGCAACAAGACGACGAACTGTCTGATCGTCAGCTATCTTGCCTCCGGCAAAGAGATCAAGGACCCGAACTACGACCCGTACCCGGAAGGCATCTTCATCCACAACAACACGTTCGGCCCCTGTGGCAATGACCCGCAAGGCGACCTCGGCGGCGCACTCAGCGAACTCGTCGGCAAACCTGTTCCCGACATCGTGTGGGACGGCGTCATCGACGCAAAGAAGCTCGCGAACGGCGAATTGCCCAAGGAACTTCGCATCTACATCGCCGATAATGGCGACGCGGACTTCATCAATTTCGATCTGGGGAACACCCTCGTTGACCCCGCCAAAGCGAAAGTCACGCGCGATATCGCTGCGCACGCCGGCGAACTGCCGCGGCTCAAGCCGATTAAGCTCGCCCGGAGGTAGTATGCGTTCGGTGAAAGTTGCGGCGGTTACGTTGGCCGCGATTGTATTCGCCGCCGTCATCGGCCAGGTCCATGCGGCGCGCAAGACCACGTCAAGCGCGGTCAACGTAAAGCTGGGCGGCAACGCGCCAAAGCTGCTTTCGGAGTACCGCTTCTTTGTCGGCAATCTCGCCGACCTCAATCCCAACGACGGCGTCATTCCCTACGACCTGAATACGCCGCTCTTCTCCGACTATGCGGCAAAATACCGGCACGTGTGGATGCCGCAAGGTTCGTCCGCAGCGTACAACGGCGAAGACGTATTCGATTTCCCCGTCGGCGCGACGCTCATAAAGACCTTCGCGTTTCTACACGACATGCGCGATCCCGCGAAGGGCCAGCGCATCATCGAAACCCGTCTGCTCATTCGCAAGAAGAAAGCCTGGGACGCACTCGTCTACCTGTGGAACGACGAACAGACCGAAGCAACACTCAAGGTCGCGGGCACAACCAAGGACGTCTCGTGGATTCATCACGACGGCTCGCAGCGGTCGTCCAATTACATCGTCCCCAACGTAAACCAATGCAAAGGCTGCCACGTGTTGAATAAGGCATTTGTGCCCATCGGCCCCAAGGCCCGAAATCTGAACAAAGCGTTCGCGTATCGCGACGGCGAGGCAAACCAACTCGATCGCTGGACCCAGGCGGGCTACTTGAGGGGCGCGCCGGCGCACGAGTCCGCTCCAAAGGTCGCGGTTTGGAACGATCCAACGACGGGCTCTGTGGATGATCGCGCGCGGGCATGGCTCGATATCAACTGCGCGCATTGTCACAACCCGCAAGGCCCGGCCAGCAACTCCGGTCTCGACCTGCGAATCAGCCAGCACGACCCCATCAAATGGGGCGTCATGAAGGTGCCTGTCGCCGCTGGGCGCGGTTCCGGCGGACGCCTCTACGATATTGTTCCGGGCAAACCCGACGAGTCGATACTCACCTTCCGGCTCGAATCCACCGAACCCGGGATCATGATGCCCGAACTCCCCCGGCGCCTGGTCGACGAGGATTCGCTGCCACTGATCAAGGAATGGATTGGGGAGATGACGCCGTAAGTCACGCGGCGTTGAACGGATTCTCACCGACTCCGTCGTAATCGAAAGAACCCGCCACGCGGAACGTTGCTACATCTGTCTCACAAGAGAAAGAGAAAACCCCGGCGTGCCTCCCCCGAAGAACGCCGGGGTTCCCTTCCCCCTCGGATCACTGGCCAATACCACCGGCGAGTTAAGTCCCCCAAACTCTCCGCAACCAGTGACCAAAAGCCGAAACGGGGGTGGGCGCCTCGAAACTCCCAAATGATCGGTCTTAGCTGCAAGGCTGTCCTGGTGACAAAGGTGGGATGTGAAGGCTTGGGTTGGTCGAAAAGCGATACCGGACTTGAAGAGGTAGGTGTTCGTTCATCCGGACCGCGATCCTCGCCCCGAGGCGTTCGCGCCCCCGTTGTTGGTAAGATTCAACTGCTGACTTCAACACGTGAAGAGCACGCACCGTGCCAAATGAATATCAAAACGGGCCACTTTTGTAAGCCCCATATTTTGTGTAGGTTAGACGCTGTATCCAATATTCCCGGCACGAATTGAACGGTAGACGACTGCGCAATCGAACACTTGTGCTCAATACAATCGTGCGCACATTCACGACTCTGAACCCGCCCCGACAGCCTCCCCGCCGAATTCGAGCTGTCCGCGATCCCCCGATTGCCCGGGATTGGCGGAACGTGTATAACTCAGCGCGGCAGATCGTAAAGTACGCGGCCTCAACAACGGAGATTCCGCATGAAGTCCGGCGCCACCCAACTGCTCGTCATGTGTATCGCTGCATTTGTGCTTGCTACCGCGCCTGGAGACCGGATCGTCCTCGCCAATCCGGGCGGCGAGAAGGCGAAGAACAAGGTGAAAGACCCCAGTTTCGAAGGCGGTACGCCAAACGATGCGTGGAACCAGTCTTCGACGTTTTGGCCGCAGGTTATCTGCGATGGCGCCTGTACGGATTCCGGCACGGACAATCTCGCGCGCACGGGCGAATGGTGGGCAAGTTTTGGCGGCAACGTAGGCGGCGAGAATGCGTCGCTGTTAACGCAGAAGGTGAAATTCCCAGGCGGCGGCTCGGGCACACTGACATTCTGGCTCTACATCTCGCACTTCAGCGGCAACGGCGAAGATCAATTAAGCGTGTATGTTGATGACGAGCGCGTATTCAAAGTGAAAGACGGCGACACGCAATACGACGACGGTTACACGCGCGTTGATATCGATGTAAGCGCCTATTGCGATGGGAACAAGCACCGCCTGAGGTTCCGCTCAACGTCCGGCGGATCGCCGTCATACGTCCAGTTTCTCGTGGACGACGTGAGCGTCAAGCAATAGTGGAACGCACTGTAAAGGCACGGGCATCTCGCCCGTGCAATCTCAGGGAAAAAGCCAGGTCGTTTCCCACCCGGTAGCCGAGCGCGTGTACACCAGCCGCTCGTGCAGCCGGAACGGCTTCTCCATCCAGAATTCGATGGCTGCGGGAACAACGCGATACCCCGACCAGAATTCCGGGCGCGGCACTCGTCCTACGCCAAATCGCAGTGCGATCTCGGCCGCTCGCCGCTCCAACTCGAAGTATCCCGTCAAGGGCTGCGACTGCTTGGACGCGTACGCGCCAATCTGGCTCTGCCGGTCGCGCGACGCGAAATATGCGTCCGCTTCCTCGTCCGGCACCAGCTCTGCCACGCCTTCGATGCGCACCTGTTTGCCCAGCGGCATCCAGTAGAAATTCAGCGCGACGCGCGGGTTCGCCTCGATTTCCTTTGCTTTGCGGCTGCCCAGGTTCGTGTAAAATACAAACCCGCGGTCGTCTACGCCCTTGAGCAGTACCATGCGCGACGACGGCGCGCCATCGGGAGTGCACGTCGATAAACACATCGCAGTCGGCTCGCGAAGCCCGCACTGCTTGGCTTCCTCGAACCACGCCTTGAAGAGATCGATCGGATTGTCGGCTCGTGCTATCGACATACTGCTCCCGTTGGCAATTCACCTGCTGAATCCATTCGGCGCGATTGGCGCGGCCGTTACGCCACCGCCGGCTTGGATACCTTGCGCGATCCCACGAGGCGGGCCGTGTCCCGTGCAATAACCAGTTCCTCGTTCGCGGGGATGACGAAGACCGCGACCAGCGAATCGTCCGTCGTGATCGACCGCTCGTTTCGGCTGTTGCGCGCGGGGTCGACTTTTATTCCCAAGTGCGAGGCGTACTTCAGAATGCGCGCGCGCATGTACGGGTCGTTCTGCCCGATCCCGCCTGTAAACACGATCGCGTCGCAGCCGCTCAACGCCATAATCGATCCGCCGATGAACCGCGCCGCGCGGTACGCAAACATATCCAGCGCGAGTTGGCAGGCGTCGTCCCCGGCGCGCGCCAACTCCTCGATCTCGCGCACATCGTGATGGTGGCAAATCCCTTCAAACCCGCTGCGCTTGTTCAACGCGTCGTCCACTTCCTGCACCGACATCTTCATTTCCTTGATCATGAACAACGGAATGAACGGATCGAGATCGCCGGGCCGCGTCCCCATAATGACACCCGCCAACGGCGTCAGCCCCATGGTGGTGTCGATGGACTTACCGCCCTGCACCGCAGTGATGCTGCTCCCGTTGCCGAGATGGCAGCTCACAATCCGGGTCTGCTCGATAGGCTTCTTCAGAAGCTTGGCGGCCTCGTGCGACGCGTACCGGTGCGAGGTCCCGTGAAACCCGTACTTGCGGATGCCGTGCTCGCGGTATAACACGTCGGGTATGCCGTAGCGAAACGCCTTCTCCGGAATCGTGCGGTGAAACGCCGTGTCGAACACCGCCGCCTGCGGCGTGCCGACGAACGTCTCCGCGCACGCGCGAATGCCCAGGAGCGCCGGCGGGTTATGCAGTGGCGCGAGGCGCGCGCACCGCTCGATGCCCGCGATCACCTCATCGTCGATTAACACGGATTCCGCGAACTCTTCTCCACCGTGGACCACGCGATGGCCAATCCCCGCGATGTCCTCGATACCTTTTACAAGTACACAATGGTCGCTCTGCAATAGTTCGCAGATCATGCCCACCGCGCGCTTGTGGTCCGGCACGTCCAGCTTACCCGGCTCGCCGAACATGCGCGCCGCGCACCGCGGGTCGCTCGGGAAACAACAACTGCACTTCAAGTCCGCGGCCTTCGAGCCGATTCGCTCGACCATGCCGCTCGCCAACTCCTGATTGATGCCGTCGACTTCGTATACCTTGAACTTAACGGAAGAGGAGCCGCTATTGAGTACCAATATCTTCATATGACGCTTTCCGGCGCGGCATGTTTGGGCGCCGCCATCTGTGATTGTACTACGGTGATGGCTGCAACTCCCACAATGTCCTCGGCCGAACATCCGCGCGACAAATCGTTTGCCGGCAGCCGCAGCCCTTGAAGAATCGGGCCGAACGCCTTCGCGCCGCCAAGCCTTTCGACCAGTTTGTAAGCAATATTGCCTGAGTTCAGATCGGGGAATACCAGCACACGGGCCTTCCCCGCGACAGTACTCCCCGGCGCTTTCTTCTTCCCGATCGTTTCAACCAGCGCCGCATCGCCCTGAAGCTCGCCGTCAATCCGAACCGAAGACGAGGCGCCAAACCGTTCCATAACTTTCGACTGCGCGATGCGCGTCGCTTCCACCACCCTGCGCGTGCTCGCGCTGTCTGCCGATCCTTTCGTCGAATACGACAGTAGCGCCACATTCGGCTCGATTCCGAACGCAAGCGCGGTCCCCGCCGTTGATAACGCGATCTCCGCAAGCTGTTCCGCGCTGGGTTCTTCGACCAATCCACAGTCGGCGAACAAATATGCCGTCTCGCCGACCAGCATGAAAAAGAAACTCGAAACGAGCGACACGCCCGGCGCCGTCCGCACAATCTGTAGCGCGGGACGTAACGTGTCCGCGGTCGAGTGAATCGCGCCCGCCACCAGACCGTCGCCGCGCCCCTTGTGCAGCATCATGATCCCGTGGACAAGCGGATCGAGCATCGCCTGGCGCGCGGCGTCTTCTGTCATCCCCTTGGTTTTTCGCAGCGCGTAGTATTCCGCCACAAACTCGTCAAGCCACGGCGCACGCGACGGATCGGCGATTGCAAAGCCGGGAGATATGTGAAGCTGCTCCAGGCGCGCGGAGATGGAGCCTTCGTCGCCAAGCAGGATTACCTGCGCGAGACCCCGTTCGCGCAACGTCGCCGCGGCATGAAGCGTACGGTCGTCGTTCGCCTCCGGCAAAAGGATTCGGCGAGGGTCCGCGTGGGCCTTCGCAAAGATTTCGTCTATGAAACTCACCCCGAAATTATCTTGTATATCTCACCGTCGTCGCGATCGACGATATACAACTCCCCCGCCGAGTCCTCGCCAAACGAGGCCGGCTTATTGATGCGGGCAAGACCGGGCGGATCGAGTTCATCCGTGCGTTCCGAGAATTCCGTCACATCGTCCCCGTTATATTTCAACGACCAGATTCTTCCCCGCGTGTAATCCGCGAAGAAATAGGTACCACTCAAGCCAGCAATTGCCGTGCCGCGATACACGTATCCCCCGACAACCGCCGTTCCGTCAAAATGCGTATAGTCCAAGATTGGCGGCGTGTATCCCGTGTTGCCGCCGCACGAACCACTGCCGCCTCGGCACGCAAACCCTTCCGCGACTTTCCACCCGTAGTTCTCGCCGCCTTCGCTCGTCCCCGTCTGGAAATCGATCTCCTCGATTGCGTCCTGCCCCACGTCCCCAGCGTACAGGTCCCCGGTCTGCCGGTCGAATGACCAACGCCACGGATTGCGCCAGCCGTACGTCCAGATTTCGCCGAGCGCACCGCCGCCTTCGCCCACGAACGGGTTCGTCGACGGAACGGTATATGGGAGGGCGCCATCCACGCCGATTCGCAGGAACTTGCCCAGCAACGTGTCCAGGCGTTGGGCCGTATTGTAGGGATCGTTTGCGCTGCCGCCGTCGCCGAGGCCAACGTACAAGTAACCGTCGTTCGGGCCAAACGCAATCATTCCACCGTTGTGATTGCTGAACGGCTGCTCGACAAACAGTATCTTCGCGCGCGTTTTCTTTTTCACCGCGTCGAAACTCTTGCGCGCCTTATACCGCTCGATTCTCGTATTGCCATTGTTGTCGATGTAGCTCACAAAGATGTACCGGTTCTTCGCGTACTCCGGATGAAACGCCATTCCCAACAGGCCTTGCTCTCCCCCGTCGTCCGTGACGCGATTGTCAATGTCCAGATACGGGGTGCCCACTGGCGATCCGTTCTTGATCAGCATGATCCTGCCGGTCGACTGCTCGAGGACCATGAGGCGCGTTGGGTCGTTAGGCGGAGCGGTGAGAAAAACCGGATCGTCGAATCCGGACGCCACCAGTTGCGATGCGATCTCCACGCTGCCCGCCCACGCGGAACACGTAACCAGGCCGGCCAGAAACAAGTTCACGGGCACGCGAACCACAAACTGCATGGTCATTACCTCGCGTAATCCCGCACACGGCGTTCAGGCCTTGTCGCGCGTTACGGGCGGGGAACTATCTTGTAGAGCTCGCCGTCGAAGATATCGACGATATACAACTCACCGTCGGCATCCTCGCCAAACGACGATATCGAGTTTATCGTATTCGTGCCGTCCGGCTCTAACTCGTTGGTATGGTCTTTGAGATCGGATACGGCGCCGCCGTTGTTCACAAACGACCAAATCGTCGTGAATCCGTGGTCCGCAAAAAAGTATCTGCCCTGTATCTCTGGAATCGCACTGCCGCGATACACATACCCGCCAATCACCGCATTGCCGTCGGTGTGGAAATACTGGTGGATCGGCGGGGTGAATCCAGCGTTCGTTCCACACGTGCCGCCGCCCCCGAGGCATTCAAGCCCCTCCGCCGTGTTCCAACCGTAATTCTCACCACCCGCGCTCGATGCGGGTTGAAAATTGATCTCTTCCAACCAATTCTGCCCCACGTCCCCGATGTAGATGTCACCGGTGAGCCGGTCGAAACTGAATCGCCACGGGTTGCGCAGGCCGCATGCCCAGATTTCCGGTTTCATGTTCGCCTGTCCGATGAAGGGGTTTGTCGCGGGAACCTTGTACGGCTTGTCCTTGTTCACCTGTATGCGCAGCAATTTCCCCAGCAGCGTGTTCTTGTCCTGCGCATGACCAAAGGGGTCCTCTGCCGGCCCGCCGTCGCCGCGTCCCATGTACAAATAGTCGTCCGGGCCAAACGCCAACATGCCGGCAAAATGGATGTTTTCCGTGCTTTGCGTTTCCAGAAGGACAGTTCCGCTGCTTTTCTTTGCCACGTCCGGGTTCGACCCGACCTTGTACGCTTCAAGCACACTGGCGCCAAAAATGTCCGAGTAGCAAACGTAAAAGTACGAACTGCCCGCGCCAAAATTCGGCGGGAACGCCATACCGAATAGCCCTTGCTCCCCGTCCCGGTCGGAACTGACCTTGTCGCCAAGATTGAGAAATGGCTTCGAAAGTACCACGCCATTTTTGACCAGTTTGATTTTCCCGGAACTGCGTTCCAGCACGAAAAGCCGCGACGAATCGTTGGGATCGCTGCATACGTATGTTGGCTGTTTGAACCCGGAGGCGACCAACTCTGCGGCGATAATTTTGGCCGCGAGGGCGGGAAAGGAGATCGTGAGAATTAAGGAAATTAACGCGACGCGTGGGTAAGACCTGCGCAGGGGAACCATTGTCGTACTACTCCTTGATCGACGGCGGGAAGACTACTCTGGCTCTACCAGAGTAGCACAATATTCCCATTTTTGTAAACTGATTACTTCCAGCCCCCAAAATTCCCTCGCGTTCCACTATTTTACCTCAGTTCCGGGCGAAACGTGACGGGCAGGAGTTCACACTGGCGGCAGGACCATGCAAGCGATCCGCCGGAGCGCGTCCAGTCTGTCTATCGAGGCGGCGGCAAGCACATGGCAGAGTTCCGGGACCTCCGCCAAAGCGCCGTCGCGGATTCCAATCGCGGCGGCGTGACGCGCGTCCACCGAGAACATCCATAGAATCTCGGCGGCATACGCCGGGGCGCAGATTTCCTTCTTCGGCCTGCCCCGTTTGAGTTGGGACAGCACCTTTTCGATTCGCTGCGCCGAAGAGGACGTTAGCGCAGGGGATCGCGGCGTGAGTTCGTGGACGAGCGTGGCTGCCGGCGCAACGCCCAGCCGCGGCAACAAGCGGCGTTCGAGTTCGTCTTCGAGTACGCCACCCAGGATCAATTCCTCCGGCGGGACTGGACCTCCCGATTTCAGAAGCCGGAGCATTTGTATCGACCGTGGCGCAAACGTGTCCCAACCCGGTAGCCATTCATCGAGAGCTCGTGCCACTTCATCGGGTATGGCGATAAGCAAATAGATTTCCTCCGAAGAAGAATCCAGGGCCATCTCGCCACCGTGACGTGCGACGCCACGATGCACACTCGGAAGATACATTTCGACTGCTTCGCGCTCGTGAGCACCGCTGAGCTGGAAACTCAGGCTCATGATCCGTTGCGGTGCGTCGTACGTGATTTCCAGCCGCATCGAACCGCCGTGTGTCAACGCCGCACGGCCAAGCGCGCCCAACGTGCGAAACAGCCGCGCAATCCGGTTGCGACGGACCAGTATCGGCGGAATGCCCGGCGCGACGGTCACGTGCAAGGGCGCGACATCGTCCGGCGCGGCGGCGGGAATTGCCTCACGTACGAGCGCTACAGGATCGCAGGGCGCAAGAGAGTCATCCTGTGCGTCGAATTCGTTCAGGATATGGTTCAAGCAATCGTGAAGTGCGCCCATATCCGCCGAGGCAAACTCTTCCGTCGCGAGAATGCGCGCATGCTGCTCCGCCGCGCGCAGCGCCGTGATAATCGACTCGCACCCGGTGGGTACGTCTGGACAGGCGCGCACTCCCTTCAGCCGCAAATCCAGTTCGCCTTTTCGTGAATCGATTCGCCCGCCACGCGTCGCGCAGGTCCACAACGCTTCGCATTCCGAAAACGTCAACGTCAAGTCGAACCCGAAATCAATCCGATCCGGAAAACGCCCGGGACCATCGATGGAGAACCGCCAAGCCGGGACGGTGTCGCACTCGACGAGGTTCGCGCAAAGCAGCGCGTCGTGCTCCAGCACCGCACTGCGCAGCAGCGCGCGCGCTATCGACGCAATCCGTTCGATATCGCCCGCAAGGTTCGGCGCGCGCCCACCCGACACCTCGACCGGACGGCCCGCGGATCGCGCCACGCGCGCAATCAATTCGGCGGGGCTGTATTCGGCGTGTTCCGGCGGCCGGTGGAGTTCGGCGAAATCGGCACAGGCCCGTAGCGCGGCGTGCGCGCCCCGCCAGTCCCGCTTCAGCGCCGCGGCATGCCCAACGCACACCACATGCTCTATGCGTTCAAGTGCGGCGTTCATAAGAAGCGGAATACTACCGAACCAACCGGCGGCGCCGCCATTCGATGTTGCGCAAGTACGACAGACTACGGTATGACAGCGTTACTCGGAGCAGCACACGATGGAGCGTACCGCCCAGCGAATTCGCGTCCGGCCGCGCACGTTCGACATCTACGACTGGACCTGCGTCGAGATGACGCCCCAGTCGATCGTTTTCCGGCCCGGATCGGCCACGCTTATACGGCGGCTCGGCGCCACGCTCATCGCTGCGCTCCTCATCGTGCTCATGTCCGCGTACGTTTTCTCATCACGTTTCACCCAGAGGCAACAACCGCAAACCTTCGAGTCCGATCGGCGCGAATTACAGTCCGCAATGGATTCGCTTCGCGAATCGATGACTCCCGGGGAATGGCAGCGCATCCAGGACGACGCCGCGCGCACGCGCGCCGAACGCGAGGCCCGCCAGAGTGCGCGGACGGAACGATACGAAACAATCCGCAGCGCGGGGTTCGCGGTGTACGGCGTCATATGCGGACTACTCGCGATGATGGGAATCTATTCGCCGTCGAGCGCCTTGTGGCATCGCGTGTCGATCTTCGTCAGTGGCCGGAATCAAATCACCGTGGCGTCGCGCGGACTCTGGACAACCACCAACCGATTGTCCATCGACCGCGATACACGCGTATGCGTGCGCGTCGTGGAGCGGCTGCGGCGGCGGCGCCACGCGCGTATGTCGCGGCTTGGATACCGATGGACCGTGAGCATCGAACCGGCGCCGGGCCTCGAACTCCTCGGCGCTACGATGGAACCTCTATCGTTCGACATTCACCATCAAACGGATCGGCCCGTGGAGGAAATGCCGTTGCCGCCGCGCGTGCGCCAGTTCGTGGAAGGGATTCAGCGCATGACGGGGCTCTTGCCCGAGCCGCTTGTCATCATGGATTACGAGGCATCGAGCAGCTTTTTTGGTGGACGCGGACGATTGGTTTCGAGCCGTTCGACGCCAGTATTCTCCGCGAAGACCTACGTCAGCGAACCGGTCGTATTGTCGCGGACGATAAACGTCGATGAGATGTCCCCGGAAATGCGCGCCCAGTTCGAGTCGTTGCGCGCCCGTGCGCGACCCGATGAAGTCATAACGGCCGAAATCACAACCACGGGCGGCCCCATTACATACCGGGACCAGAACGGGGCCGTACACACCTACCAATCGCTCGACGAGATGCCCGAAGACGTGCGCGCGATATTCGCCATGATGCGTCGCGCCGCGGACAGTCCGCACGACGATCGCTAAGGCCCGTGTCAGGGCGACAGCACCGTGATGTCAAATACCCGTTGACTGCTCAGCGGCGGGTTTCCGTGATCGGTCGCGATGATCGTGATGTCCGAATGCAAGCCAATGTGCGACGTATTCGTCTGCCACGTAAAGAAACCGGTGCCATAGTTGTCGCTCGTATACGTCGCGCCGGGCGGCAAGTTCTGCGCGGTGAGCGTCGGAATATCGCCGTCCGTGTCCCAAGCGCCGATGCGCAAATTGACGAACGCCCCAGCGACCACCGTCGTGTCCCATACGCCGTCCATCTTCGGAGCCACATTGCCGCCCAGCACGCTAATCGGAATGATCGACGAGCCGCTCATCGGCGGCGATCCGGCGTCCGTGGCCACGATCGGGATTTGGTGCGACCCTACTTGCGCGGCAGTCGGGAACCACTCGAAGTAGATGCTCGAATAGCCGGGATACTGAATCAATCGCGCGCCTTCGGGAAGGCTCGGGCTGCTGTAAAGCAAAGCACTGCCTTCTGGGTCCGTCGCCGTAATAAAGAACCCAACGCCATTGCCCGCCGTCACCTCGCGCCACCAAATCGTTTGGAACGCCGGTGGAAGATTGGTGCTTGTCGTCACGGTAATCACGGACGATTTCGCGTCCGTAAGCGATCCGTCGCCCGCCGTGAACGAAACTGTGTATGGCGAGCCAACCTCCGCGCCGGATGAAGGCGTCCACGTGAACGTGCCCGTGCCGTTTCCGTTATCCGCGAATGACGCGCCGCTCGGCAATGACTGCGCACTCAGCGTCGGGACCGTTCCATCCGGGTCGCTCGCATTGACCGTGAACTGCAAGAGTTGACCCACCACCGCCGTCTTGTCGCCAATAGTAGCGACAACCGGCGCCCGGTTTGTGTTCGTCACCGTGATCGTCGAAGACTTCGAGTCCGACAACGTGCCGTCGCTCGCGGCGATCCGACAACGTGCCATCGCTCGCGGTGATAGTCACGGTGTACGGCGATGCGCCTGCCGCATCGAAGTTCGGCGTCCACGTGAACGTGCCCGTGCCGTTTCCGTTATCCACGAACGACGCGCCGCTCGGCAACGACTGCGCGCTCAACGCCGGAATCGTCCCGTCAGGATCGCTCGCCGACACATTGAATTGCAGCAGCGCGTTCTCCGCCACTGTCTTGTCGCCCACAACTGCCATCTCCGGCGCGCGGTTCGTGTTCGTCACCGTGATCGTCGAAGACTTCGCATCGGATAGCGAACCATCGCTAGCGGAAATCGTCACGGCATAAGGCGATCCTTGCGAAGCGTTCGCGTCCGGCGTCCAGGAGATCGTGCCCGTACCGTCTCCGTTGTCCACAAACGAAGCGCCGGCGGGAAGTGTCGGCGCGGAAAGCGCCGGTGTCGTCCCATCGGGATCGGTCGCCGACACGCTCGCAGACCATACTTGCTCCTCGGCGATTGTGAACGGCCCAAACGCAGCAACTACCGGCGCGCTGTTTCCCGGGGAAATGGTTATCGAAACTGTTTCGCTGTGCGTCAGTTCTCCGTCGCTTGCGGTAAACGTCACGAAATACGGCGAGTTTTCGGCCGACCCCACCGGGGGCAACCAGTGAAATTCTCCTTCACCCTCGCCATGCTCGTGGAACTCCGCGCCGCTCGGCATATTGCTTGCCGACAGCGATGGGACCGTCCCATCGTGGTCGTGCGCATAAACATAGAATGCCAATGGCACGCCTTCGACTCCGCTCTTGCCGCCAATCGTTTCCACGTGCGGCGGCGTATTCGGGCTCGAGACTGTGATCTCGACGATTTCGCTGTCAGAATCGGTCTCATCCGACGCGCTAAACGTAACAAGGTACGGTGAGTTCTCGGCATCGCCCTCCGCCGGCGTCCACGCAAATGTACCCGTACCGTTTCCGTTGTCGATAAACGTCGCTCCAATCGGCAAATCGAGCACACTAAGACTGGGCGGCCCGCTGTCAGGGTCCGTGGCGGTCACGTCGAACTGCAACTGCACGCCCTCGACGGCGCCCTTCGGACCGATCGGATCGAGTACCGGCTCGCCGGACAAGACAACCACATTGACGTTAAACATCGCTTTGTATGTCAGCGACGGCGTAACCGAGTCAGTTGCAATGATCGTTAGACCGGAATGGTTCCCGGCGTCGGCGGCGGTAGTCGGCCACGAGAAGACGCCATTGCCGCCGCCGGTCGGCGTGAATGTCGCGCCAGCGGGTAGGTTCTGTGCTGTCAGCACTGGAATGGTCCCGTTCGGATCGTATGCGAATACGTTAAGCGTGAGCGTGTCCCCGGCCGGTATTGTGCTCGACGGGATCGGATCGATAACTGGGGCATTGGCCGAACCTAGCACGGTAATTGTGAACACGCGCTCGCTCGTCAGCGGCGGTTCGCCATGGTCCACTGCATATACGCGAATGCCGGTGTACACGCCCACGTCCGCGGCCGTCGTCTGCCACGTCAAGAAACCTGTGCCCCACCCGTCCTCGCTGTAGTTCGCGCCGGGCGGCAGGTTTTGCGCGTAAAGGTCGGGGACGTCGCCGTCCGTGTCCCACGCGCCGATGCGCAGGTTGAGAAAGTCGCCTGCGTTCACGGTGGTGCTCCACACCGCGTCCATCGCCGGCGGCACATTGCCGGACAGCACGTGTACGACCAAATTGTCCGAAACGCTCAATGGCGGAACGCCATCGTCCGTCGCGGTAATCGTGATAACGTAGTCACCCGCCTGACCGGATTGCGTCTGCCACTCGAATCCCCACTTGCCATCGGGGTAGTGCATGATTTGCGAGCCTTGGGGCATATTCACCGCGCTCACTGACGTGATGCTGCCATCGGGGTCCGATACAGGTACGTACGTCCATACGCTCGAACCTTGCGTGACGTGCAACGGCCAAAGCGGCCCAATCTCGGGCGGTTCGTTTGTCCCCGTCGACACCGGCACAAAGTTGGCAGCAACTGTCATCGGCGACGTCGTAAAGTTGACGTTATGCGACTGCGCCCCGCCGTCGGACCAACTCGAGAAGACGTAGGCTTGTTCACCGATCGCTTGAGGTGACGGCGCGGTGATCGCCGTTTGGCCGTTGACGATTACGTCCTTGACGAGCGGCGCTGCCTGTGTCTGCGAGAACGCGCCCACGTACAAGCCCGGTGGGTTGGTCTGCAACGTCAGCGTCGTGAGTTCGGGCAGCAAATCTCGCGTCACCGTTACGGAAAGGCCATTCGGACCGGGTTCGGTCGCTGTCAAGCGGAGTTGGAGATATGCGGGATACTCGTGATCGACTGCCAACACGTCGCCTTCGGAAATTCCTGTTTCATCCAGCACCGGGTGCTCGTGACAGTCCGAGAAATCCAGCGTCGCGCAGTGGTACAACACGACTTCCCACGAAAGCTGCGCCGCGGGCATCGGTCCCGTCTCCGGGTCCGTCGCCTGACCGCCAAACGCGATAACGTCGCCAACGCGCCACGTCGCGCCTTCCTCCGGGAACAGTATCTCCGGTACGGGCGGCAGGTTGTTCACGCTAATCGTCACCGATTGCGTGTCCGACGCGCCGTTGTTGTCCGTCACGCGCAACTTCGCGGAGTAGTTGCCGGACGACGTATAAGTGTATTGCGTGTTCGCGGAGGCGGCGTCGCCAAACACATCGTCGCCGTCAAGGTCCCAGCTATACGAAATCGTGTCGCCTGGGTCAGGATCGAACGACGCCGATCCCGTAAACGTAACCGTCACCGGCGCATTGCCGCTCGTCACACTGGGCTGAATGACCGCGATCGGCGGGTTGTTGCCCTGGAGATACCGAATGCGCCGCACGCGGCTGTTGCCGTAGTCCACGAAATAGATTTCGCCCGCCGGTCCCCGTTGTATGTCAACGACGCCGGCCCCCGTCGCGATGAACGTCTGAATATTCGCGGGGTTCGGCGTCCCGTTGGCGTCCGGGAACATCACTTTGATCCAGCCTGCACCGTAGTCGCCGAAGAAAAGCGCGCCGTCGTACTCGGGCGGGTAGTTGCCTCCCAAGTAAAACGTCGCGCCCGTGATCGCCGCGCTTCCCGCGTGTTGGTAGGTATAGAACGGCGCAGTCGCCGTGCCTTCGGCGTACAGCGCCTGGAGCAGCGGCAAGTTCGCGCCCTGATATTGCGGGTGCGGGTTGACGCCTTCATACGCCGGCCAGCCAAAGTTTGGAACGGGGTTCGGAAACGGATACGGCACCCGGTTCAATTCTTCCCATTGCGTCCACCCAACGTCGCAAATCCAAACGGAATTGTTCGTCGGATGTATCGCGAACCGGTACGGATTGCGAAGCCCGTACGCGAGAATGCGATCGTCGTTCGACGCCCCACCCTCCAGCGGATTTCCCGGCCACGCCTCGCCCGTATCCGGATGAACGCGCAACAGTGTCCCATCGAACCCAAGCGGATCGGACGTGCTGCGGATGTCTTGACTGCGCAAGGCGCCGCCCTCGTTCACGGGATCCGGCACATCGATTCCACCCAACGGACTACCGTCCGGATTGTGCGGTTCCGTCTGTCCCCAGTCAGGAAAATCGTAGCTCGCGCCGTCACCGGCGGTGACGTATAAAGCGCCTTCCGGACCAAACTGTAAGTCGCCTATTGAATGGCTCGGGTAAACTTGCGCCCAGTCTTCCAGCAGCACCAGTGGATTCCCCACCGACTGCATGGTTGACGTATCGAGTGTGATGCGCAACAGGCGCCCGCCCGGGACCCCGCGCAGCGCGTGCAACACATAAATGTACGGGCGCGTCGGAAACTGCGGATCGACTGCCAGACCCAGCGAACCATGATCGTGAAACGTCCAAATCTGGTTGGAGAGATCGATCACCAGCGTCGGAGTCGTGTCGTTGATATTGTCGTAGGTGTAAACCTTGCCCCACTTCTCCATCACGAACGCGCGGCCCGACGGTGTAAATCGCACTGCTACCGGCGCGGAAAATCCGGAGGACCAAACCGTGCTAACCTGAAATCCAGACGGTTGCGCGGAGACTATCTGCGAAATGAACGCGAACGCAACGACGCTCAGCGAATGAAGACACGGCCTTCTCACGATCCCACCTCCACAACTGCCCCGGCGGTTTCGATATCGGAAATTCTCAGCTCACACGTTGGGGTGGGGTCACATTAGGACAGACGCTTTCGTGTCGGGCGGAAATCGAGCAATTCCCGGATTGCGCACCTTGAACACCCGGCGACGATCCGCTCCGTAAAACCCACCTTGCACCTTGCAGCTTTTGATCGTATCGAACTTCGCGCGGATTGGTCAAGCCTTTTCACTGTTAAGATAGTAGTCAGCCATGCTTAATATTTACCGGAGGCAACCCTCCGCTTGAACCGGCCAAAACGGGTCGAGTACCGTGTCACCACAAGCACTTACACGAAAAGGCATTCCTCACCTATGGACATTTACCGCAAGAAGTATTCCGTCGCCGGCTTGAGGCGCAGGATTGGAAACCCCGACCAGATTGCCGGAATCCGAATCGTCACGTTGGACGACGCCAACGAACGGCCGACACGTGCGGCGCTGCTCCATACCGGCAGCGGCCTCGAGTTGACCGTGCTCCTGGATCGCTGCCTGGACATTTCGTCCGCGTCGTACTGCGGGCGGGCCATGGGCTGGCGCTCCACCACCGGAGACGTTGCCCCGCAATTCTACGAGGCCGAGTGGCTGCGCTGGCTGCGCAGTTATTTCGGCGGACTGGTCACGACGTGTGGACTCGTCAACGTCGGCGCGCCGGCGAAGGAGAGCGCGATCTATGGCACGGGCCTGCACGGCCGCATCGGCAACACGCCCGCGCGCGACATTAAAGTAACGCAGGAGTGGCAGGGCGACGACTACGTCCTGAGCGTGTCGGGCACGATGCGGGAAACGGTTGTATTCGGCGAAAATCTGACTCTAACGCGCACCGTCTCGACCAAACTCGGCGCGAAATCGTTTCAAATCCACGACGTCGTCACAAACGAGGGATTCAAAAAGACCGGATTTCAGTTGTTGTACCATTGCAACATCGGCTGGCCGGCCGTCGATGCCGGTTCCGAACTCATCACGCCGACACGCACGATTGCCCCGCGCGATGCCGAGGCCGAAAACGATAGAGAGAACTGGTGGAAGTGCGATCCGCCGCTCCACGGCTACAAGGAAAAAGTCTACTACCACGACATGGCCGCGCAAAGAAACGGTTCGGTCACATGCGCACTTGTCAACGACGGGTGGAAACGCGGTGAAGGCTTTGGCGTCTACGTGAAGTACAACAAGCGCGAACTGCCCCGTTTCGTCGAATGGAAGCAAATGGGAGAGCAGGATTACGTCGTCGGCTTCGAACCCTGTAACTGCGGCGTCGAAGGCCGCCATGTTGACGAAGAACTGGACCTGCTCCACCACCTCAAACCCGGCGAGCGTCGCACCTATACCCTCGAATTCGGCGCGATCGCCGACGAAAACGAAGTGAAGGCGCTTCGCGCCGCGCGCGCCAAAGTGAAAACGGCGTGGGCGAAAAGTTACAGAGATTTCGTTAGAACTCCGGCAAGATGACCGGCAAACAATTCATAAACTCGCTCGCGAATGGCAGCGAGGACGTTGTGGGGCGCGTCGTACGTATACTCGAATCCCTGAACGCGCCGCATTGCATCGTCGGCGGACTGGCCGTGAACGCGTACGCGGAGCCCATGGTAAGTTTGGACGTGGACATCGTTGTGCAAGACGCGTATCTAAAAGACGTTTGTGCCGCCGCGGAGTCTGCAGGGTTCGCCATCGAAGTGTTTCCGAACAGCGTGAACTTGAAAATGCAGGGATCGGACTTGCGCGTTCAGCTACAAACCGATCTGCGTTACCAGCAATTCTTGGTCAGCGCCATCCAGAAAGGCGTTCTGGGCTACACGTAGACTGTCGCGGGGATCGAAGATGTGCTGCGCGGCAAGTCATGGGCGTACATGGGCGTCGCGCACCGTGCGAGCAAACGCAAAAAAGACTTGGCGGACATTACGCGGCTCGTCGAAACCCGCCCCGAACTGCGGGAAAGTCTGCCGCTGGAAGTGCAACGCGCACTCCCGGTTTAGTTCACGCTTTCGCGTGTTCGTTTACCGTATACACAAACGCCAATACTTCTGCTACGGCGCGGTATAACGCGTCGGGAATCTCTCGATCGATTTCCAATGCCGCAAGCAAGGAAACCAGGTCCGGGTCTTCGTGAATCGGCACGCCGTTTTCCTTCGCAATCGCGATGATGCGTTCCGCCAAAAGGCGATCGCCCTTTGCGACCACGCGCGGCGCCGCGTCGGCCTCCGCGTTGTACTTCAACGCAACGGCTTTCCGTTTTATGCGATCGTGATCGTCCATCATGCTTCTACGTTCAGTCCCTTGAACCGGCGCATCATTGTCGCAAGCTCGCGTACGCGGCTGCCGTCCCACAGGTCTGCAACCACGCTTGCGCCCACATACCCTGCTGAGGCGAGCCGCGCGGCCAAGCCGGCCGCCTGCGACCGAATTGCTTCGACTGCCTCGGCGTCGCGTGCGCGAATCCAACACGTACACGCCCCGTGCGTCGCAGTCAACGTGATCCACAAATCGCCAAGCGCCGACGTAGACAAATCGAGCACAACCGTCGCATTCTTCGCATCGAACCGCTGCGCCTTGCCGCCGCCCTCGCCCATAATGTGAATGTGTGCATGCCGCACCGCTGCGTCCGGCGGCGTGGGCAGCGCGAAAAAAAGGTACGGCACGTCGGCCCCACGCGCATTGACAAGTTGGGCCGCGGCAAAACGGTCCACGAGATGCTCGACCGCGCGATGAAACTCCGCCGACCGGCCCGCATTGCGCAGGTATTCAACGAAAGCGTCGTTCTCCAGCAGCCGCGCCAGCGCCGCCGGCGCTTCGTCCGACAGCGATGCCAAGAATTGTTGGACTCCACCCTTGGCCAACGCCTCGGCCATCCGCGCGGCGAGCGGACGTTGGGCCGTGGCGGCGGCCCGGCGTAGTGCAGGAGCGATGTCCCCAAGTTCATTGGAAATGATGCTGCGCAGCGCGGGCAGGATGTCGCGTACCTCGGCGTCGGACAACACGCCGTCATCAACGGCCTGTTGCACGATTTGCGCCGCGCGCCACGCGTGCTCGTCGGCGCCAGGCCTATCAAGCAGCATTGTAAGCACCAGGCGAACGGCCGCGGCGTTCGCCGCAACCGTGCGAGGCACCAATGCCACCGCCTGCTCTGCCAACTCCAGTTTTCCCAGCGTTTGCAGCACCTTCACGATGATTCCGGAAAGATCGCGGGGGGATTCCGGCGGCGATTCCGCGCCCGGCGTCTTTGGAGGGGCGAGCGGGCCCGGCGTGATATGCAGTTGCAGCCCTTGATCGGTTCGGACAACTTCCGCACTGACCGACTGACCCGGCAACAGTGCCTCGACTTTCTCGACAGGAATAACAATCCCGCCAAAACGAATCAATGTCTTCGGCTCGACCGACTGCACCTGCCCTTGAAGTACCTCGCCCGGACGCAGCGCGGGGAGCTGAAATGGTTGCGCGATGATAGACGCCAGGATCGGATTGACACCGGGTATGCCGCCGAATCCCGCCATCGTGGACCGCCGTTATCCGCCTTTGCCTTTGCGGAGGCTCAGAATCAGCCGCACTTCCCCCTTGCCGATGCCCAGTTCCTGCGCAATCTGGGCGACATTCATCCCCGCGTCGTTGTACTCGTAGACGCGCGCGTGCACGGGCGGTATCGGCCTTCCATTGCCTTCAACCGGCGCCATCGGCGGCGCGGGTGCGACTGTATTCTTCTCGACCATTACTTCGGGCGCGAGATCGAGCAGCGCGCGAAACGCCGACCGCGCGGCGTCCGCGTCATGCGGCGCTTCAGGCTCCGTCTCCGGCACGTCAAAGCCCAACGGCTCCGGGTTGTCGCCCGCAAAGTCCAGCCCGACCCATGAGTCGATCGCGTCGCCTGCCGTTTCCGGTACGCGCGGGATGGCCAACACACGCAGCGCGGGGCGTTCATGTTCCCGCACAACCGGTGGCTCGACCGGCGGCGGCGCGTACGCGGAAAGCTGGCGTACGTTTGCGGGTTGCGTGGCCGGCGCGGGTTTGGGAGGCGGCTCCGCTGCCTCGGCCGCCGATCGCTTGATTTCATCGATCTCGCGGTGCAGTTGTCTGACCGAATCCGTGACCGCCGTCAACTCGGCCTTCGCAGAGTCAACGGTATGCTTGATGAGTTCCACGCGCGCGTCAAGCGCCTTGTTCAATTCGCGCGCAAACCCCTTCTGTTGCTCCAGAAGATCGCGCATGGTTTGCAGCAGAATCATCATACTCGCCAGATCGTCGCGCTTGGATACCGCGCTGAGTGACCGCTCGCGGCGCATATACACGATGAGCATACAGACGGCGATGAGCAGCGCAAGCGCGCCCACAAGGACCAGCGATAGCACCCAACCCATTAATAGGCCCCTTGCCGCGACCGCGGACGTTGGAATCTGCTACGCATGAAGGTCCAGCCGGTGTTGTTCGGAGTCGGGGATGACTTCAATGTCCCCTGCGCCATGATCGGTATGGACTGCGTCGCCCGCGCCACTATCGGTTTTGCGCCCTTCGCGACGCCGCCGTCTGCGCCCTTCCTGCCCTTCCCGCCGATCGGTGACGGCTGGCTCCTGCGCACTCTCCGGTGGCGTGTGTACGACCGTTTCCGCGTTTACCTGCTCCTGGTGCGCCTGCTGCGCCTGGCGTTGTTGCGACGCAAGCGACGCGCGGTCGGCGATCTCCTGCACACGTTGCGCCGCGGTCGTGCGCGCCAACTCGGTATTTGCGTCGATCGGCTGCGGCATCACGTGTCTCCGCGCACCGCTTTACGCAAGGTCTTCATTGCCGCGGAGTGAATTTGGCACACGCGCGACTCGGTCACTTCCAATACCGCGCCAATTTCCTTCAGCGTTAATTCCTTATAGTAATAAAGGTGCAACACTTTTTGCTGCGGATCGGGCAGGCCGTTGATCGCCTGCACGATTCGCTCCTGCCGCTCGCGCTCCGTCATGGCCGCATCGGGCGACGACGCGCGCGGGTCGCTCATCACGTCCAGTAACTGCGGTTCGCCACCGTCTTCCGAAGCGACGTAGTCCTGCAGCGATAGGACCTGCGCCGTTTGAAGCTGGGCGACCGTATCTTCCACGTGCTCGATGGTCGTACCCAGTACGCCCGCGATCGCGTCCGCCGTCGGCTCGCGGCCCAGTTCGTGGCGCAATTTGTCGCGCGCTTCGCCCAGTTTGCGCGCCATCGCCCGCAAACTGCGCGGGGCCCAGTCCAGTGTACGGATTTGATCGATAATCGAGCCCCGCACACGAATCGAAGCGTATGTCGTGAACTTGATGTCTTGCCTATGGTCGTATCGATCGATGGCGTCGAGCAGTCCCAGCACCCCCCAACCGATGAGATCGTCCATCTCCACACTGGAAGGCACATGGATCGCCATCCGCCCGGCGATGAACTTCACGATGCGCATGTGGCGCACGATCAGTTCCTCGCGCGCGGACTCGTCGCCGCGCTCCTTCCAGCGCGTCCACAGATCCATTTCCGGTATGGCTGTCAGCGCTGGCACGGCTCACCTTCAATCACGTTAGCGCAGGCTTTCGATGCGTTCGCGCGGACTGATTATTTCCGTGATGCGCAGGCCAAACTTCTCGTCGACCACCACGACGTCGCCGCGCGCGATTAGTTTGTCGTTCACGAGGAGTTCAACGGGTTCGTCGACAAGGTGGCCAACTTCGATGATCGATCCGGGCCCCAGCGACAGGATATCCGCAATTTGCATATCCACGCGCCCCAACCGGGCCGTCGCGGTCAGGCGAATATCAAGTACCATGTCGAGGTTCTTCGTTTCGGCGCCGGTGTCGTCCCGGCTGGCCGCCGGCGCGGCGACGGCGTCGCTCTCGGAGTCCGCGTTCGGACCCAGTCCCTTCAGCATCGCGTTTACTTCGTCCTGACTCATCGCACCCGCCACGTTACTACCTCCCTGCGCAGGCGTCTCCTGCGGGACTACGTCGCACAACACGTTCGAGAACAGCAACACGCCGGAACCGTCGTGGCCGTCCGCCAGTGTGAACGAAAACTCCGCGGCCGTGGATTCCGCGCCGACGAATTGCAGAAGTCCGGCGGCAATGTCCGGCCCACAGGCCAGCGCCTCCGCCCCCTTCACCACGATTTCCTTGCCATACTTCTCTTTGAAGAATCCGGCGCCGGCACTCAGACACGGCTCAAACACCTCCCGCAATGTCCCGGGATCCCGGCCGGAAATGGACACTTCCGCCGTGGTCTCTTCGCCTAACGCGCCCGCAATGATGGCGTTCGCATCTCCACCCGAGAGCAGGATTGCCACAGCGCCGCCGCTTTCAATCTGCCCGCGAAGGAGCGAATTGTATTTTGCGAGATATGCCGCGATGCCGTCCGCGCCGCAGGGCTTGATCGACGCGACCGCATTGGGGGTGGGTTTCGCCAGCATCGCGGAGACAACGTCGAATACGCCGGAAACGTATCCGCGCGCGAATATCTCGATGGCGGCCTGACTCAACGCCATATGCCTCGTTCGTTGTAGTTCATTCTTCCGTCATCAGTTCGACGACTTGCACCGCGCTCTGCTCGCCCCGCCGGCCGCACACCGCGCGGTACTTCGGTATCCCGCCGACCTCGATGTGCAGCGGCGTGCGCATGTCCGTATCGAGCTGCACGATATCGCCCACCTGTAATTTTGCAATCTCCGACAACGGCAACGTCGCACGGCCAAGGATCGCGTCCACGGACAGCGACGCCTTTTTCACCACGCGCTCGATCTGCGAGCGGGTCCGGTCCATGACGTCCTGCGGCATTTTCCGCATGAACCGCGTCTGCTGCGAAATCTGGTCGAGCACGGGGTTCAGCACCAGCAGCGGTATGCACATATTCATCGCGCCGACGCTTTCCCCAATATGGATTTCGTACGCCACCAAGATCACCATTTCGCTGCCCGCGACAATCTGCACAATCAGCGGGTCGCTCTCCTGGTGCACCACCGTCAGCTTGAATTCAATGAGCTGTTCCCACGATCGCCGCAAGCTGTCGAGTATCATCAGCATCACGCGATGGACGATGCGGTTCTCGATTTCCGTCAATTCGCGCGGCTTGGGCAGCGCGACGCCTTTACCTCCAAGAATCCGATCAACCACGGGAAATACGATGGACGGGCTCAGCTCGATGACCGCGTTCCCCTCGAGCGGCGCCATGTTGACGATCGAGAGCGATGTCGGACGCGCAACCGACAAGATGAATTCGTCGTAGGTGAGTTGGTCGATGGAAACCAGGTCCGCGCGAACAATCTGGCGCAGGAACGGCGGCAACATTATGCTCAATTCGCGGGCGAACGCCTCGAACAGACTTTGCAGACCTTTGAGTTGTTCTTTCGAGACGCGCTCAGGCCGCCGAAAGTCGTAGTGCATGATGTCCTGGCGGTCGGGAAGCCCACGCGGCTCGTGCGCCGGGGATTCGACTTCCCCCTTCGACACCGCGTTCAGAAGCAGGTCGACTTCGTCTTGACTCAGAATGTCCGCCATGTCGTAGCCTGTCCCACACCCCGTTCAACCATGCGCAGCGAGTATAGCATGGCGGTGGGGACAGCACAAAAAACGGACTTTATCTAACGTCTTAACGCCAAAGCAGATACGCTGGATTCGCGGACGGAGAAACCGGCGTGCACATCTGTCAACCCGTCGCACTCCTGGATCGTTATTCCAGGCGACATGTGCATACGCAGGGGATAAGCAAGCGACACGCAATCATCGCTGTGTACGGCGCGTGGGCCGTCCTCCCCTCTACCCCATACCCCACATCGGCCCACGCGCCCCTCCCTGATCGATCGCATCGCCAAAAATTACCCATTCGCGTCCCGGCGTATCCTACTGTTTGGCATTCGCTTTGTTTACAGAGGCTTGACAGGTAGATTAGTAGGCGGTGATATGTTCGGTAGTCGTTACCCGAAACAGTTCCCGTCCATGAGCGGAAGGATGGGCACGCCAAGGAGTACTTAGATATGACCGCTGCTGTTTCGACCGCTGCCCTGGAAGACTTTGAACGCGCGCTGCGCAAGGCCTTTCCGGGGCGGCTTCGAGGTATCGTGCTTTATGGCTCACACGTGCGCGGCGAAGCCTCCGAAGACAGCGATCTCGACGTCCTCGTGCTGCTGCAGGGACCAATCGAGTTGGCCCGTGACTTGGGGCTCTGCGTCGATGCAGCCTTTCCGATTTCACTCGAATACGGCGTGCCGATAAGCGCACTGCCCGCGGACCTCGTGGATTACGAGACCGCCGACTATCCCTTGTATCGTGCCGCAAGGGCGGAAGGCATGCGCAGATGATCGACTATGCAAAGGACTGTTGGCTGCGTGCTTTGGCATCCATCGAGGCCGCATCGCATTTGGTCGACATCGATCCGGATTCCGCGGCGTCCAGGGCCTACTACGCTGCATTCCACGCGATCTGCGCCTGCTTCGCACTACAGAACATTTCTTTCACGAAGCATGCCCAACTGCGAGCTGCCGTCCACCGCGACCTCGTAAAGACTGGGAAGTGGGATGGCGAATTGGGCCGGGCTTTCGATTTTCTGGCGGATATTCGCGACATTGGAGACTACGGCGGCAAGTATCACGTCTCGAAGGCCGATGCTAATTCCGCGATTTCCAGAGCGCGAAGTATCTTGGAGGCGGTTCGTAACCAAGAGAAAGACACGTTGGGAAGCTAGGGGCCATGGCCGATCGATCAGCGCCGCCTACGCCACCTTGTTCAGCATCCTTCGCGCGAACATCCCCGCCGGCGAATCCAGCACGCTGAGCGCATCGAGCTTGCCGGTCACTTTTGCCGCAAAGGTTTCCAGGGTGTCGGTGGCGTCGATCCAAATCCGGCGCAACGTGAATCGATCGCACCCTTCGACGTTGAACCCGTACCGGTTCGAGCACGCGACGGCGCATCCGGCTTCTTGCGCGAGGCGCACGCTTGTTTCGTCGTAATCGGCGGAGGTCCCGTAGGGGTACGCGAAATAGGACACCGGTTTTCCCAGCTCCTGCGCGATTCTCCGGCAACTTCCAACAATTTCCTCGCGCTGCTTATTTGCGTCGAGGTGGCTCAACCGTGGATGGGTTAGCGAATGCCCCCCAATCGCAATCCCCATCGCGCTCAATTCCCGCGCTTCGTCCCACGTCATCAACCGCCCGTGCCACGGTTCCGCGTCGGTCACCAGCAAGTCGCCCAATTTGTCCGCCACGACAAACACGACCGCCGGCACGTTGTGCCGCACGAGAATCGGCGCGGCATTCGTCAGGTTGTCGCGATACCCGTCGTCAAGCGTCACCGCAACGCCCGGCTTCGCGTCGGCGGCATCGTCCAAGGTGTTCAACGGCGCATGGTCCGCCAACCACGCCATCTGTTCCGCGAAATTCTCGGGCGTCACGTTCATCGCATGATCGAGTTGGCCCACGGAGTGATAGGTGAGAATGCGCGAAGGCGGGCGCGGCTGACTGAGTACGGGGCCGGCGAGCATGGCGGCGCGTTTGAACGACCGCTTAATGACGGTGCGTAGTGGCGATGGCATATCGTGCGGCTACGGCGTAAGCGAGCCTCTCCTGGCGGTGAGCAAACCCCAAACGTACCCCACGCCGTAAGCGCAATAGGCCACGAGGCGCATGGTCTTCCCTTCCGCCGCCGCCTTCACCAGGCGCAACGGAAACCGGACTGCACGATACCACAGCGGACGCCTCGGAACGAACGTAGCGGCATCGAGCGACTCGTGCGTTTCGTACACGCTGCCGGGTTGAAACTTCTGCGCGTAAGCGGAGCCAAACCCGTTGCGGAAGAATTGCCGGGTCAGGTTGCGCCACGAACCGGGAAGCGGATGATGGATGCGCGCGTTTGGCGCGAGCACCACGCGGTATCCCGCTGCGCGCAACCGCACGCGCAGGTCCGGATCGAGCCCGCGGACGATGTCCTCGCGCTCCCCGCCCACGGCGTCGAACACGGCCTTGGGAATCGCGCAGCACCCGTGGCACGCGAGATCGCTGTCGGTCACGCGATCGACGACCGGCGTGTTGAATCGTGGAAACTGCCGCGCAGCGCGCCGCTGAAAATCGTTCGCGTCCGGCGGCGTCACAATGCTCGCGCCCGCCATGCCGACGGTTGGGTCGTCATCGATCACGCGGACGAGCGTCTCGAATACGGTTGCATCCGCAAGTTCGCTGTCGTCATCGAGGATGATGAGCAGCGATCCGCGCGCGGCCTTCGCGCCGTCGTTGATCGCCCTTCCCTGCGGCGACACGCCCTTCACGATGTGCGTCTCGAAATCCTGAAACGTTTGCGCGCGCACGCTCTCCAACAGCCGCGGCACACACCCGTTCCGGTGGCCGTCCCACGACGGAATGATCACCGACACGCGCGGGACACTCAATCGCCGCCCCTCAATTCGAGCTTCACACTCGTGATAAACGCGCCGTTATCTTCAGTTCAACTCGCTGTTCGTGCCTCGCATCTGCAATTGCTTCGCTGCGTCAGGGAACGGAAACGTGTCCGGCAACACCGTCACGCCCGTGCACAACCCGAACGTGCCGCCCGCGGGACTCGGCATTGTCACTTCCACGTAATACGCCGCCCATCCGCTCAACGGCGTCTCCAGTTTCGCCACAGCCGATCCCGTTCCGTCCAAGTCCGCGCTCTCAAACTTCGCTGGACGAAAATCGCGCGTGCCCGAAAGCGCCTTCCACAACTTCGCCTTCCCTTCCGCATGCGGCCACGTCACCGCGAGCGAATTGTCCGGCCGCCTTTCCCAATTTATTGTTGGCAGTTTCTCGCCCGTCAACAGCGTTTGATAAAACGCCTTGATCGTCGCAACACCCCCGCCGTTGATGTCGTGCTTCGTGTTCGCGCAGTAGTAGAGGTGCTTGTCGCCCTTGAGGTACGGGAAGTAATTGTTTGCCGAATCCACGTTCCAATAGGGGTCGTTCGTTCCCAACACGACGAGCTTTGGCAACGTCAACTGATCGCAATACGAGAACGGATCGACCACCGCGCGCAGTTTCGCGCCGACCTCCGTCTTGGAATACGCCTGGATTCCGCGCTCCGTGTAATCCTTAATCTCCTCGCTGTACGACCCATAACTCGCGAGCTGCAATTCGGACTGCGGCACCATGTTCAGCATATCGATTACAATCGGCGCGATCCCCACCACCCGCTTGTCCGCCACCGCCGACAGCCAGGTCGTCCACCCGCGTTTAGAACCGCCCAGCGTCATAAACCCATTGATCTCTTTGCCCGACTTTTCCTTCACCACCGACTGAATCGTGTCCATCGCGCGCACGGCGCTCTTCACCATCGGAAGCAAGAGCGGCCAGTCGTCGCCCTCGCCCTTGAGATACTTCTCGAACGTCAGCGAAATGATCTGGTCCTCTTTCAGCCCGTCGAACAGCGGCTGGTTCGGCACCTGCTCGAGCATCGCGGTCACCGTACCGGTACTCTGCGCGATCTGCTGCATCATCTTCGCCTCGCCGGAATTCGTGCGCGGCGCCTCGTTCGTATTGTTGCCGCCCGTGATCAACAGCATGCACTTGTCGTATTTGATTTCCTTCGGCTGAAAGACCGTCAGCCAATGCGTCCACACGATTCCTTGCCAGGTCTGCGACGTAAGCCGGACCGAATGCGCGGTCAACTCGCCCACCGGCCCGCTTGCGGTCAATTCGTACTTGTACGATTCGTCCGGCTTGTTCACGTAACTGTTGAGATCCGCGCGCGCGCCGAGACACAGCCCCGCAAGCGTTAACGTAAGAATGATTGCCCGATTCACGACAAGTACCTCCAGTCGAAGGATCAATTCGTTCGATCTATCCAGTCTGCAAAACTGAGGGGTAAGTATAACAACCCCATCCGCCAATACAAGCGGATGATGTTGGCCTTTCCTTGCTCTCTAATCC
Source organism: Candidatus Hydrogenedentota bacterium (assembly GCA_013359265.1). Lineage (NCBI taxonomy): Bacteria > Pseudomonadati > Candidatus Hydrogenedentota > Candidatus Hydrogenedentota bacterium. The sequence goes on along the minus strand of JABWCD010000020.1, from coordinate 9,793 downwards.
TTAGCCCATCGTGTTGCATCGGCCCGCGCCCTTGCCGACTTTGGGGAGCCAAGCTGGGGTGGGGGTCGATTAGTTTTTTTGACGAAACAAGAGGGTCTCGATTTGCATTTTTGACGAAACAAGGGGTCTCGTCGAGCCAATATCGTCGTAAGTGCTTATTTCATGGACGCCGCCATTTCAACACCCCTGGGGGTGCCGCGTGCGGTGCGCCAAGGGGTACAGGCGCCGGTGGATGTATGCGGGAGCCGGGTACCGGGTTCCGCAGAGAATTGACATCAACGTCTCCGCAAGCACGATGCATCCTCCTTCTGATACGATCCGCTACTTCTTAGTCCACCCCGTTGCATGGAGCCCCGCTATGTCCAACATCGTCCCCGAACCCATCGAAACCTACATCGAGGCACATACTTCCGAGCGCACGGCCGTCTTTCACGAACTTGAGCGCGAGACGCGCGCAAGAATGGCGGCGTACACCATGCAGGTGGGAAAAGTGGAAGGCGGATTTCTGAAAATGCTCGCGCAGATCGCGCGCGCCAAACGCATCCTCGAAGTCGGCACCTTCACCGGTTACAGCGCGCTGTGCTTCGCCGAGGGCCTGCCCGATGACGGTCAGGTGATAACCTGCGACGTCGATCCCGAAGCCACGGAAATGGCCCAATGCTATTGGGCGCAGAGTCCACATGGCAAGAAGATCGACCTCCGGATCGGCCCCGCAATCGATACCATCAGCGCGCTCGACGGCCCCTTCGACCTCGTCTTTCTGGACGCCGACAAGGAAAACTACATCACCTACTACGAAGCCGCCTTACCCAAAGTCCCGCAAGGCGGTCTCATCGTCGCCGACAACGTCCTCTGGAGCGGCCGCGTCGTTGACCCAAAAGACGAACTCGACATCGCGATAGACAAATTCAACAAACACGTCTACAACGACCCCCGCGTCGAATGCGTCATGCTCAGCGTCCGTGATGGTGTCACGTTGGCGCGGAAGCGGTAGTATCGACGGCTAGCAACATTCCGTGATATGGTTGGCCATATGAAGACAACGGTCCAGATTGCTGACGAACTCTTGCGTGAAGCGACGGAAATCGCCGTGCGAGACAAGACCACCCTGGACGAACTCGTCGAAGAAGGCCTTCGCCGCGTGATCGACGAACGTTCGACGCGCAAACCGTTCAAATTGCGCGACGCTTCATTCCATGGCGAGGGACTATGCCCGGACGTCGCCCATTTGAGCTGGGACGAGATCATTGAAATGAGTTATGGGGATCGGGGCACCTGGTCGCGTTAGACACCAATCTGCTTGGCCTATGTGCATCGCCGCGATCTGCCTCCTTCACGGCGTGAGCGAACTCTGGTCCGCCGACCGCGACTTCGGCCGATTTCCCGCCCTTCGCGTGGTCAATCCGTTGATCGGGTGATCGCAGCCCCGGCAGGTATTCCACGCAACCGACACACGCCTATTGCGAGGTTTGATAATTTCGTCAGCTACGCCGCGATCCGAATGCGTTATGCCCAGCGTTCGCGACGGAATTACGCTCGCCGGAAAGCGATAACGTTTTCGCAACTAAAACCTGCTGCTGTCTAGTAATCGATTGGTGCGTCATTGCGGAGCGACGACACATCCACAATCAAGTCTTGTGCGGCTACTGTTGATATCTCCACCGGCTCACGGTAGAAGTGCGAAGCGACCGAGAATTCTAAATAGCACGGTCCGTCGGGTATTTTACGACGGCCTTCGTGTACAAGGCGGAATTCGAACGCGCCGTTGACATCGCTGCGCGCACCCGCCAATGCTACGCATGCTTCACTTCCATCCCCACGATCCTGGATAGACGAGAAACGTACATCCACGTTCGAGACAGCCATACCGTCTCGCGTTAATGTCCCCTTTACAACGACCACCTTCTCCATTGCTACCGTCACCGAATATTCGTGTCGAGCCGCGCCGCTTTCGATCGCCACACTGATCGGGATGAAATCGAAATGCTCCACGCTTACAGCCGTCGGTCGAAACGATAAGCTTTCTACCCGCACAACTCCGTGTTCATTGGTGGTCAACTGCCGCGGATTGCCCGGCACAGCGTCTTCCGCCCCAATTTGCGGGGCCGTTTCAATCGCCACTTCGGCATTGCGAATCGGTGTTCCGCTCTCATCCACGACAGCTATGTTGACTCTGTACGCCGGATTCAATTCAAACTGGAGATGGTGCAGGTCGATATTTGCCCGAGATAAATCGATCTCTTGAATGGCGAACCCCTCCGCGACGGCCAAAATGGAGACGGGCCCCGCACCGCCATTGACTTCAAATTGCCCGTCGTCGGCATTGACCTTCAGGTAGCCTTGCCGCAGTTGCATCGGTTTACCTTCATCGGGACCGTTGACTTTCAAAAAGAAATTCCGTATCGGTCGTTGCGACTCGCGGGACACTACGCGCCCGGACAGACGAATTCCTGTCAACGAAGACAGTGAGAATACCCTTGTGTCGTCACGCCCTATCCGCAGAGGGATTTGACGCAACGGTGCAAAGTCCGGGTGCGCAATCGAAAGCAGAGAACCGGAAACCGGCACACGTGACAGAGTAAAGTTTCCATCACGTCCGGTGGTCCCCTCCAAAATATCTGTCAAATTCGCGGGCTGGAAAATCGTTACCTTTGCGCCGTCGACCGGCTTATTTGGATCATCATCCGCGATCACGCGTATGACGGGGCCCGAACGCTTCGACTTCCGGTCTTGATGGAGCGCCGAGTCAGAATTCGATTCAACGTTGGCCGGCCTGATATCGGCAGCGCCGCTCTTGACCGGTGATGTTGGTGGTGCATCGAATTCGCTGGCCGATTCGTTGACAACCGTAGCGAAGCTATCCGACTCCTTGTGCGTAAAATAGTGAAATGTGAAGTAAGTCACAGCAATTAACGCAACAACTGCAAGCGCCTTCCACGCGCCAAGTAACGTCACGGCTGAAGCGACTATGCTGGCGGCGCTTGTTCCGGTTACCGCTGTCCACGCAACCGGAACGACAACGATTAGTTTCACTGTTCGCTCGATAGACTCTTGGTGCGGAAGCTTAGTACCGAGTACCGTACCGAGCGCGGCTTCCATCCGCGCGCCGAGCGTGTGCCGTGCCCGCTGCAGCCGTTTTTCGGCGGCGGACACCGACATCGAGAGTAGTTCCGAAATTGCTCGCGTGTTGTGCTTCGAGAAGTAATAGAGTATCAAGATTTCGCGTTCATCCGGCGGAAGCGCCATGACATGGCCCCACAGCAGTTCGTGGAGTTCGTTCCGCTCCGGGTCCGGCTCGGTCGACTTCGGAGTCCCAATCGCTCCACCATCAAGCGGCGCTTCACGGAGTTCGCTCGCGCGCATGTCGCGGCAGATGTTGCGAACGATCGACGACAGCCATGCCCCAAACCGCGCGGGGTCCTTCAGCGTGTCGAGCGATTTCAGCGCGCGGAGAAACGACTCCTGGGCCGCGTCCTCCGCGTCTGCCCGATGACGGAGACTCGCCAGCGCCAGCGCGTACACCAGGGCGTAGTATCGCTCGACCAATTCGGCAAAGGCCTCGCGGTCGCCCGCTAATGTCACCCTTACAATATCCGCGTCGCTACGCATCCGTACTCTCCCCTTCACAGTATAGACGGCGTGGCGGGAAATGCCGGACATTTGGGGGCGAGGGTGGTTTTTCGGGAGGGCTACGGAGATTCATGCTTATGTGTGGCGATTCCGGGGGAGCAATGCGCGATGAACCGATTACGAGTATGAGACTTCTTGAAGGGAATTTCTCCCCAACGATGTTGAAGATGCGTCTGCTTTCGGGCCAACGCCAAAGCGGTGCTTTGCAGGAGCGCGTTACACAGTGGAAACTTCGTAACGAGTTAAGAACCCGCTTTTCGCGTAACCGGCGTGAGGCCTATATCGATTCGAAAACGAGCGTCACGTCGCGATCAAGGACGGTTTTGAGGGCAAGCCGCCCGGACGAGACGGTCAACGCGGGAACGCAGTCCACGAGTTGGCCGATAGGCCCGGCGAAGGGGATACGGACACGCACGCGTTCGGCGTCATGGTACATCACCTCGTGTTGGTCCGCGCCGAGGCAGCGTTTGATCGCGGCGATTGCGTCGTTCGTTTGCTGTTCGCTGCCGACCCGTTCGATTGTGATCGTCAGCGTATCGGCGGGCGCCCCGTTCAATGCGCCCAGCGCAACGGCGGTCTTCGCCTCTTCAATGAGTTTCCCGCACGCGTCCTCGATCGCCTGCGCGCTACCCGCCGTCGTATCGGCGCAGTTCACCACGGCCTCGGCTCTCGGCGAATCGAGCACGTATCCGTCCTGCGCGCGCACGACGCGCAGCGTCACCTCGGCGTGTACGCGGTGCAACTTGGAACCTTCGCGCGAATCGTCCAGGCCCGTCTTGCCCGACGCCAGCACCACGATGTCCGCGAGCATTTCCCGCGCGAACAGCGCGGACAACTCCGCGCTGCCGTCGACGCACTGTCCCCACTTCTCGACGGGGAGCCGCTCACGCAGCGCGGCCGGCTCGACGATCTCGAATTGAATACGCTTCAGGTCTTCGTGAAGTTTTTTCTCGATTACGCCCGGCGCCGCGTCGTCAGCGTTCGCGGGCGGTGTCAGTTGCTCGCGCGCGATGATGACGATTCGCGGCGTGACAAAGTTCTGCGCCAGCGCAATGCCTGCGATATCGGTTTTCAATTTGCGTTCGAGCAGTTGCCCTTCGATCTCGACCTGCGTCGAGTCGTCCGTCTTGGATTCCTTCACCAGCTTGTACGACTGGAAGTACGACGGCGCAACCCGCAAGAGCGATGCGAAGATCGAGAAGTCGCGCGACGGCGCAATTTTCTCGATGCGTTCGAGGACGACCGCCGTCTGGGCGTCTGCGATGGCGGCGCTGCGCGCCGCCGGCCCCAACCCCGTCGCGGTCCCCTCGCCCGTCACGGGCACGGGCGTTTCGTCGGCGGCGTTCGCGAGAAATGCGAATGTCATCGCGCAGAACACAACACAAAGGCCTACCCGAATGTAGACCGCAAACCTCGATGCCATTGGGGTAAGACTCCACTTCACCGCAAAAAGTCGACCCGCCCGCGGGACCATCATACGATCCCGGGGGCGGGCCGGTGAAATTGAATGCCTGCTAGTCGCGTCCGCGCGCGATCAGCACCAAACGGAGCAGTTCCAGCAGTGCGACAGCGGCAGCGGCAACGTAGGTCATTGCCGCGGCGCCGAGGACCTTGCGCGCGCCGTACAATTCGTCGTCGGTCAGGTATCCGCCGTCGGCGAGTGCGCGCAGCGCACGGCGGCTCGCGTCAAATTCGACGGGCAGCGTAATCAGCGTAAACAGCACCGCGAACGCGAACAGCGCGATACCGATATTCAGGAGCGGCGAATAGCCCGCGAACAGACCAATCAGCAGCAGCGGCCACGATAACGTCGATGCGATACTCGTCACCGGGTAGATCGCATTACGCCACATCAGCATCGAATAGGCGTTGGCGTGTTGAATGGCGTGGCCAACTTCGTGCGTGGCAATTCCCAGCGCCGCGATGCTCTGGCCGTGATAGACCTCGTCGCTCAGGCGCAGCGTGCGATCGCGCGGATCGTAGTGGTCGGTCAGATGACCGCCAATCGCCTCGAGACTCACGACTTGTCCGCGCGCGGCTTTCGCGTTGCCGACCAACCCAATCCGGGCGTCTTGCAGCACACGCGCGGCGACTTGCGCGCCCGTAAGGCCGGAACGCGTGCCAATCTGGGAGTACTTCGCGTACGCGGATTTGACCTTCCATTGGGCCCAAATCGTAATCAGGACGCCCGGAATCATGAGCAGAATTGTAGAATCAAAATACAACGGCACTGCAACCACCTCACCTTCTTACAACGGCAACTGTTTCTGCGCTCCTCCCGCCTCAGCCCGTTGGGTCGGAGTACGCATGGTGCACATCCCGTTGAACAGGGCACCGTCATCGATAACAATGCGCCGCGAGCGAATATTGCCGGTGAGCCGGGCAGTCGAGCGCAGGCGCGCGACGCCGCCGGTTGCGATATTCCCGAAAACCTGGCCGCCCAGGTTCATTTCCTTGCCTGCCATGGCGTCGGCGTTAAGGCGGCCCGTCCGGCCGAGTTCGAGGTCTTCGGAACACTCGACCTTGCCTTCGACCAAACCTTCGACGACGCACGACGTCGCGCGGACATTTCCGGTCACCAGCGCGCTCGCGCCGAGGTACAGGCGGCCATCCACGGTCACGTCCCCCTCGATCCGGCCCGATATCTCCGTCTCCGATCCGCTCGTCATGTTGCCTTCGATGATGACGCCTTCGGGCACGATCATGCGCTGCGGCTTCACGTTTTTCGCGCGGCGAATAGCGAGGTCATCGGCGGTAACATTCGGATTGTCGCCCGCTTCCTCGACCGCCGAACGCACCCGCGCGGTGCCGCGGTTCGTGGTGATCTTGTCATCCATCGAGTGGAGCCAACGCCCCAGGAACGAATCGCGTTTCCCCGCTTTCTCGAGCGCTTCGTACGTGTCGGGCGCGTCTTGGATGGGCGGTTCGACCGGCTTCCACTGCACCTGCGGCTTGGCGGTTGCGGGTTCTTTGCGGGGGTCCGAGCGGTCTAGCATGATTAGAAATATCCTAAGCGGTTGGCGATATCGGTCACGCAGGCCGATATCTTCTGCTTCGGGTAACTCACGACGAACGGCGTTCCCGAGTTTATCGCTTCCGGCACGCACTTATCAAAGTACAAAAAGCCAAGGTTTTCCGGCTCGATCATGAGGTTTTGCCGGGCAAATTTGGACAGAATATTGGCGGCGATTTGCGCTTCGTACGCGTTGCGCGCACGGTTCACGACGATGCGCGGGCGGATGGCCCGCGCGATCGCGACGAGTTCGCCGCAAATCCGCTTGCGCGTTTCGGCGTCGAAGAATTCGGACGTCTTAACAGTGGCCACGAATTCGCGAAGCGACTCGGTGCGCTTAAGCAGGAGCGCCACTTCCGGGCTCTGATAAAACCGCTCGATCTTCCGAAACAACGCCGCGCGGAGAAATTTGAACGCGTTGTCGATGCTCGTCTTCTCCGGCGTGATGACCAACACGCCGTTCGTGTCGGTCATCAAGAAGAAATCGAGCGTGTTCAAGTGCGCGCCCGCGTCGAGATCGACGATGATGAGGTCCGCATCGAGTTGCTGGAGTTCCCGGATGAACGCCGCCTTCTGCTGGTACTTGGGGTTGGCAACGTCGAGCAGCCCGGTCGTGCCGGGGACCAGTTTGAGGTTTTCGTACTGCGTGTCGCAGAGCACCGCGTGCAGGTCTTTTCCACCGCGCTGGTAAAAGAACACGTCCAGCTTTACCTGCGCTTCAACACCGAGCACCGTCTCGACATTCGAGCAGCTCAAGTCGGCATCGACCAGGATGACCCGCCACCCTTTGCGGGCAATTTCGATGGCGAGATTGACCGAGAAACAGGTCTTTCCCACGCCACCTTTGCCCCCGCCGACGACCAGAATCTGCGGCGCTTCCCGCGCTGTCTGCGGTAGCGGTCTTTCTTCTATAAGGCGCACCCACCACTCCCTACGGAAAGAACGAAACCAATCAATCTATTGTGGCCCGCTACCAATTCGACGCTATATACAGCCCCGATCCACCCCAGGAATTGTTAGCGATCCATTGGGATTTTGGTGAACAGACTGTACATGAGGGGGCCTGACATGTCAAGTTGTTTGACGACAAGCATTTAGTAACAATTGAGATGCGAATACTGCGGGAAACTGCGCAAGTAGTTCCCCGCGTGAACTTTATATTGGTCGCGTCGCTATGCTATACTCGCCTCGCCAAGCCATGTGGCGGGTGCTCCGCAGGCGGGATTGGCGCGGTGCCCCCACCGGGATGAGGTGTTCGATTTCGTGACAGCGCGGTTCCCCGAATGGATTCGCAGGCCTTGGGCTTCCGGCCAGGATTTCGTGTTTACGAAGGACCTGGTCGAAGGCTTGGAGTTGCACACCGTCTGCCAGAGCGCGCGCTGTCCGAACATGGCGGAGTGCTGGCAGAAGCGCACCGCAACGCTGATGATTCTGGGCAATTCGTGCACGCGGAACTGCCGGTACTGCTCCGTCCCAAGTGGAAAACCGGAACCCGTCGAGGCCGACGAGCCGCGCCGCGTCGCCGAGGCCATTCGTAAGATGGGCCTGCGCCACGCCGTGATTACCTCGGTCACCCGCGACGACCTGCCCGATGGCGGTGCAGCGCATATCGCGAATACGGTAGAGGCCATTCGCGGCCTGAATCGCAACACGACGATCGAAGTGCTCGTGCCGGATTTTCTTGGCAACCGCGCCGCGGTGGAGACCGTGTTGGCGTCGCGGCCTGATGTGTTTGGTCACAACATCGAGACGGTCGAGCGGCTGTATCCGACTGTTCGCGGTAAGCGGTGTACGTATCGCACTGCGCTCGAGGTGCTGCGCGTGGCTTCCGAGTGGGAACCGCGGGTGATCGTGAAATCCGCGTTGATGGCCGGCCATGGCGAAACCGAGGACGAGATTAGACAGACGTTACACGATCTGTGCGATGCCGGCTGCGAAGCCGTGTGTATCGGACAGTACCTCCGCCCTACGCTCAAGCAGCGCGAGGTCGAGGCGTTCGTGACGCCGGAGAAGTTTAAGGAGTACGAGGAATACGCATACGCCATCGGCTTCGGCTTCGCCGTCGCCGGTCCGTTCGTGCGGAGTTCGTATCGCTCGGAAGAGTTGATGGAATCGTTTGTCGTCAGACGAGACAGTGCGTAGCTATGCTCTGGCACCGTAAACCCGACAATCTGGGCCCGAGCGGATCGCCCAACTCGACGAAACTCGGCATAGGGATTCTGCTGCTGTCATGCATTGCCTTAGTAATGAGCGGCATCGCGGGACTTCTTTCGGGCGCGGAATCATCTTCCTCGCGCATACTGTTCGTGGCGGCTAACGTCGGCTTATTCACAGGGATGTGCTTTCGTAAACTTGGCGAACATGGTTCTGGCCCAGCGAACGCTACGATGACGATAGCTGTTGGCGTGATTCTCTTGGGTGCCGCCGCGCTAGCCATAGGTACCGGACTCGCATGGGCAACAGGGGCGTTGGGACTCGACGGGCCTGGAGCCGATCGCACTGTAACCGCATTATTTTTTGTTTTGATCATCGTACCGACCGCCTTGGGCATCGTGATCGTCGGAGGGCGGTTTAGTCGTGGTTAGCAGGGCTTGGATCGAATGGTAGTCGGACAGATGGCACTAATCTTAGCAATCGCCGGTCCGCTTGTGAGGAGTTCGTATCGGTCGGAAGAGTTGTTGGACGCTCAGTGGACGAAAAGCCGAGTGCAGGCGGAGTAGAGAACGACGATGTTCAGAGCGACTCGAGCGGCACATTATCACGTTACCGAATGGTATCGTACACATCCATACGTTTTTTTGCTGTTGCTGCTGCTCTTGTTTTCGGCTGGAGCGGTCTTCACCACCGATTCGATGGTGAAAACGTTGCTTATCGCCTTTGCATCGGCCTCCTTAAATATGTTGTTGAACTACCGCGTAAAGTTCGTTGCATTGCGTCGTGGCGTCAACGAAAGGCCAGTCGGCGAACTCCGGCAGGCGGCTTTTGATGCAACCGCTCGCGAAACCGTGGGTGCTGCGTTTGTTAGCGTACTCATGCTCGTTTTGTTTTTCGGTAACACTTTAGCCGTTTGCCGCGACGTTTGGGGGTAACGGCGGCAGCTGACCGGTTTTGAGGTATGTCGTTAAGGCGTCTTGGAGCGTTGCGACGGGA